>QIEB01000273.1 GCA_003229495.1 Flammeovirgaceae bacterium | reverse complement strand
GCAGAAGAGCATCAGGATCCGGTATTTCGTGATAGCTGTGTGGAGTTTTTTTTCATACCTGATAGTTTAGGAGGTACTGAATACTTCAACCTGGAGATGAATAGCGGGGGTACTATGCTATTTCATCATCAGGATTTTACAAAACAGGGATCTATAAATATCACTGAAGATGATATTAATCAAATGAAAGTCGCTCATTCTATGCCCCGGTTGGTCCAAAATGAGATCCAGGAAAGCACTACATGGTATTTAGAGTATTCCATACCCTTTTCAATGTTGACTAATTATTACAATATGGAATCACCGGAAAGTGGCACCGTGTGGAGGGCAAACTATTACAAATGTGCAGATAAATCTTCCCACCCACATTGGCTCACCTGGTCAAAAGTTGATTATCCAACTCCCAGGTTTCATATGCCAGAATTCTTTGGAGAATTGGTTTTTGAATAGACGAACATTTATTGAGAATAAACTTGAATTAACATGAAGCATTTATTGGTAATCCGGGTAGTGGTTCTATCGACCCTCCTTTATGGCCCCACTTTACGGGCCCAAACTTTATTCTTTGTCGGTACTACCGATAGTGATGAAATCGAATCAGTTGCTCTGATTGAGTTGGACGAGAAAAATGAGACCCTAAAAATTGTCAGGAAATTCAAAGCGGGGGAAAGGCCAGGATACCTGGTACTAAGCGAAAACGTTCTTTATACCGTTAGTACAGCCTCCAAAGGTGCCGATCAACATACACTAAGGGCGTTTCGAGTGCTGAATGATGGCGAAGAGTTAGAAAAGATCGGCGAAGTTTCCAGTAAAGGTTTGAATCCCTGCCATATTGCGGTAGGGAGGGATGGTAAAAGCTTGTATACCGCTAACTACACCAGTGGTAGTATTGCCCAGTATTCAATCCAACCGAACGGTGATCTCGGGAGTAATCAATACTTTGAACAATTTACTGGTAATAGTGTCAATCAGAAACGTCAGGAAAGCCCTCATGCCCACTATATAAACACCACCATTGACAATCAATTTGTATTAACAGCTGACCTGGGTACTGATAAGGTAATGATCCACAGAATTGACAATCAGGGTAAGATGCAAACACACAAAAGCCAGCCATATATTGAGTTACCAGCAGGGTCAGGGCCAAGACATCTGGAATTCCATCCTAATAATAAATGGATTTATGTTTTAAATGAACTGAGTTCAACGCTGGCCTCTGTTAAATATGAAAACGGATCATTTGAAATAATAAACATTGTCAGCACCCTGCCAGATGATTTTCAGGGCACAAGCTCTGCCGCTGCCGTCCGTATTCATCCCAGCGGGAAATATATTTATAGCTCGAATAGAGGGTCAGGCAGCATCTCCATGTTTGAAATAGGTGATCAGGGTAGGGTAACCATGGCCCAGAATTTTGGTACCAATCTCGGCTGGGTCAGGGATTTTAATGTTACGCCTTCCGGTGATTTTATATTAGCCGGCAACCTAAGGTCGAACAAAGTGGCGCTATTGAAACTGGGACCATCCGGGCTGATCAAAAAGTACATTACTTCAGTAGATCTTCCAAATCCCAGCTGCTTGGTATTTTATCCCAGCAAGTAGTAGCCAATTGTCAATTTCAATGCTAAATAATTTTTTCATGATGCATCATACAAGGTCCTTTTTGAAAGTATCCTTGTTGGTGCATTGGGTGATATTCATGAGCTGCAAACCCCCTGTCATAGAATACACCACCTGGCAGGTTTATAGTGGAGACCGCCAGGGAACCAAATATTCGGCACTGGATCAAATCAACAAGCACAATGTAAACCAGCTAAAGCCCGTTTGGATCTACCATACCGGTGATATGAGGGAGGTTCCTCCATCCACCATTCAATGTAATCCAATCGTAGTTGGTAATAAAATGTTCATAACAACCCCGGGTTTAAGACTAATAGCATTACAAGCGTCGACGGGTGAAGAGCTTTGGGTTTTTGATCCGGATTACCGGAAAGGCGGTCATGGGGTAAGCAGAGGAGTTACTTATTGGTCTGATGGAGTAGAGGCGCGTCTGTTTTATGTGGCTGGCTCAAACCTGTATTGCCTGGATCCGAAAAGTGGTGATTTGATCCAATCTTTTGGTGATTCCGGAACAGTGGACCTTCATATGGGGCTGGGAAGAGACGTAAGTTCTTTACGGGTTACTGCTAGAACACCGGGAATTGTTTACAAAGATCTGTTGATTCTGGGTTCAGCTTTGGGTGAAGGTCCAACTCCTGCTCCACCAGGCCATATTCGGGCCTATAATGTACGGACCGGGGATATTGAGTGGATATTTCACACCATACCACATCCTGGAGAATTTGGGTATGAAACATGGCCTGAAGACGCCTGGAAAAGATCAGGTGGTGCGAATTCGTGGGGAGGGTTTACTGTTGATTATGATCGTGGGATGGTATTTTGCGGTACCGGTTCGCCTACATATGATCATTGGGGTGGTGATAGAATAGGAAAGAACTTGTTCGGAAATAGTATTCTGGCACTAAATGCTGAAACCGGCGAGCGGGTCTGGCATTACCAGGTGGTCCATCATGATATTTGGGACTATGATATTCCCTGCCAGCCAAACCTGGTAACTATTCAGAAAGATGGCAGGGAAATCGATGCGGTAGCCCAGGCCACCAAAATGGGACATTTGTTTGTTCTTGATAGGGAAACTGGTGAACCGTTGTATCCGGTTGAGGAAAGACCAGTTCCGCAGTCAAATATCCCCGGGGAGAAAAGCTGGCCAACCCAACCCTTTCCTCCGAAGTCACTGAGATATGCCAAACAATCATTTTACCTGGACGATTTGACTAATCTAAGTCCTGAAGCAACACTAGCTATAGAGGAGCAAGTACAAAATATGAAGCTGGGAGATATTTTCACTCCCCCTGGAACCGATGGTACGGTGATCATGCCACAGTTCAATGGCGGAACCGATTGGGGAGGTGCAGCATTTGATCCGGTGACCCAAAAACTAATAGTGAATTGTAGTAATGAGGTGGAATGGATCTCGATGGTCAGGACAAAACCAAACAAAAAGCTTTCACAGTACCAGCTTGGACAGGGACTTTATCAAACGCTATGCTCCTGGTGTCACGGACAGGGAAATCCCAATGGCAACATGGCACCATCATTACAAAACATTACCAGTGGCAAACAGGCAGGTACCAAGGAAGATGTACTTCAGCTATTAAATCAAGGCAAAGGACAAATGCCGAAATTTGCATTACTTTCAAGTACTGAAAAACAAGCAATAATAGCTTTCCTTTGGAAAGAGGGCAGGGATGTTATGATTGATACCACCGAGGCCAATTTTACCCTTTCCTCTTATGCCCCATATGTGGCTACCGGACATAATCCTTTGAAAGACCATGAGGGCTTCCCAGCTAATGCTCCCCCATGGGGAACCCTTAGTTCCATAGACCTAAATGAAGGGAAAATAAACTGGCAGGTTCCATTAGGTACTTACCCTGAATTGGAAGCCCGGGGACTGCCGCCAACGGGAACATTTAACATGGGAGGGCCAATAGTAACCAAAGGAGGACTGATCTTTATCGGCGGTAGTATGGACGAACGCATGCATGCCTATGACAAGGATACCGGTGAACTACTTTGGGAGTTTCAAATGGAAGCTGGGGGCTATGCCACGCCGGCTACTTACTCAGTAGATGGACGGCAATTTGTAGTAATTGCTGCAGGTGGAGGGGGTAAGCCAGAAACAAAGCCCGGCGATAAGTTCTACTGTTTTGCTTTACCTGACTAAATCTTTAGATATCTTAGATGTTACAAGTTTTAACTATAAAATAGAATTTCTATGTCTTTAAAAAATTTGCCTGGTCATAAGTTTTATTTGCCACTTTTTATTTCGATTATTCTAATATGCTGCAAAAAGTCGACCGAATCCATGGATGAGGATAGGGAAAAATCAGTGATTGAAGGCTTATACTATGAAGATGGACTTCCCATTCAGGTAGTAATAATAGAGGGCAATATCAGCGAAATTAACAGGCCTGAAAGTCTTGAAACCAGTACCGCCCTAATACTGGCCCCAGGATTAATTGATCACCAGGTAAACGGGTATCTATCCCATTCATTTGTGGGAGGCGATCTGGATGCCGAGGCGTTAAAAGAGGTGACCGAAGGGTTTTGGTCCAAGGGCATTACTACCTACCTGCCAACCCTCACCACTCATACCTATGAAATGTTGTTAAAGAGTTTTGAAAACCTCAATCAATTGCTTGAAGATAGTTATTTCGCGCAATCGATAGTGGGATTTCATCTTGAAGGACCTTTTATTTCCCCTGAGGCCGGTTATAGAGGTGCACACAATCTTGAGTGGGTCAGAGACCCGGATTGGGAAGAGTTCGAAAAATGGTACAGCGCTTCAGGTAACAGAATTAAAGAAGTTACCATTGCTCCTGAGCTTGAAGGGGCCATGGAGTTTATTCGTAAGTGTCGCGAAAAGGATATTGTAGTGGCCATTGGTCATGCCGCAGCTTTGACACCTGATATTAATAAAGCCATAGAAATGGGGGCTACAGTATCTACTCATTTAGGAAACGGCTGTGCCAATACCATTCACCGTCATCATAATCCACTATGGCCGCAATTAGCGGATGATCGCTTGACCGCCAGCATCATTGTAGATGGATTTCATTTGACCAGGGAAGAGGTCAGAACATTTTTCAAGACCAAGGGCCCTGAAAACACGATATTGGTCTCCGATCTTACCCGTTTGGCTGGAATGCCTCCGGGGCGCTACCAGGATTTCGGTCAGGAATTGGTTATGACTGAAGAAGGCGCCATCATGTTGCTTTCTGAAAATGTACTTGCTGGAGCTTCATTCCTCATTACACGTGGTATTGAGAATGTAATCAAGTTCACCGGATGTACACTGGGAGAAGCCATTAACATGGCCACCAAAAACCCTGCGCGACTATTGAGTTTGCATGATAGGGGTGAGATAGCAGTGGGCAAGCGGGCGGATTTGATCTTGTTTGAATTCCAGGAGGGATCACTGGAGGTAAAGAAGACCCTGGTAGGTGGAGAGGTAGTATTTGAGAAAGAATAATATTTCAAAGCCTATGTATGTGATGAGGCTTTGGTTGGTTGTATTTTTTTGCTGTACTCATTGGTTGGCCTATGGTCAAATCCGGCCACTAACTATTGATGCCTCATACGAAAATGAACCATGGGAGCAAGTGGTAGCTGACCTGGAAAATCGCTACCCGGTAAAATTTTTCTTTCCTGATGCCTGGGTTTCAGGTTTCAAAGTAAGGATCACCTCCGAAAGACTACCGCTAGAGGATTTTTTGGAAGAAGTATTTCAGCACACAAACTTGCGTTTTTACGTTTCGGAAGATCAGGTAATCATCACCAAGGATTATCAGGTGGTTTCCCGGTGGCCCAAAGATTTGGAAGTATCTCCAGACAATTTTCAGGAATCCATACCTGATATTTCTGTAGATCAAAATCCCACCCTACAGAAGACTGAAAGAAGCTACACCATTGGGGACCCACAACAAAGGTTCCTCAAGGGCAATGCCTCCGTTTATGGTTATATCAGGGACATTAACTCCGGGGAACCCATGGTTGGGGTGTCTGTCTTCGTAGCAGAACCTTTAGTGGGCACTACTACAGATCCTTTTGGTTATTATCTTATCTCCTTGCCCAAAGGCAATACTCAAATGCACTTTAAGTCTATAGGGATGCAGGAGATTGTGGCAAAAGTTACCATTCATGGCGATGGTCAGCTGGACATTGAAATGGAAGAAAGGGTGGTTTCACTGAGTGAAATAGTGATCTCCGATGAAAAGGAAAATGTTGAAAGTGTTCAAACAGGAATTATCCGGTTAAATATAAAGGACATAAAAAATATTCCTACGGCTTTGGGAGAGATAGATATTATGAAAATAGCCCTTACCATTCCCGGGGTGCAGTCAGTAGGAGAGGGAGCTTCCGGCTTTAACGTACGAGGGGGGAATACCGATCAGAACCTGGTGCTACTGGAAAATACCGTTGTCTATAATCCCAGTCATCTTTTCGGTTTTTTCTCTGTTTTCAACCCTGATGTAATCAGGAGCGCTAATCTGTATAAAAGTGGCATCCAAGCTCAATACGGGGGAAGGATTGCATCGGTGTTTGATATTGGTATTCGCGATGGGAATAAAAAGAAGTTAACTCTAACCGGTGGTATTTCACCCATTACCGGGCGTTTAACCCTGGAAGGGCCTATTAAAAAAGACACCAGTTCTTTCCTATTGGGTATTCGCTCAACTTATTCTGACTACATACTCAATTTATTAGATGATCCGGTATTTAGTAACAGTACCGCATCCTTTTCTGATGTTATAGGAAAAGTAACCCATCAGGCTGATTCCAAAAACACCCTTAGCGCCTCATTTTATCACAGCAGGGACCGGTTTCGTCTCAATTCTGACACCCTGTATACCTATTCCAACACCGGAGCAAATTTGCAGTGGCGACACACATTCAGCAATAAGTTTTTTGGACGTTTTTCTTCTAGTTACAGCAACTATACTTATGCCCTCCAAAGCGATCGCACTCCGGAAAAGGCCTTTGATTTGGACTATCGGATCAATCAGGTCAGCCTGAATGCAGATTTTGATGTTTTTCTTAACGCACATAGTTTAAAGTTTGGGCTAAGTACCACGGCATACCAATTAAATCCGGGCACCATAAGTCCGGCAGTAGACTCAAATATAAAAGCTGTTAACCTGGAGCAGGAAAAGGGAGTAGAAGCGGCAGTGTATATAGGAGACGAATTTGTGCTATCACCTAAGTTAAGTTTATATGGAGGCCTTAGATTCTCGGGCTTTGGTCGATTGGGCCCTCAACAGGTATTTTCCTATCAGCAGGGATTTAGCAAAGAAGTCGCTTTTATAACCGATACCGTCAATTATCAAAGCGGTGAGCTGGTCAAGGCCTATGGTGGATTGGAATACCGGTTTTCTTTACGCTATATATTGAAGCCCAACCTTTCAGTAAAATTCAGCATTGATAAGACCAGACAATATATTCATCTATTGACCAATACTACGGCCATAGCTCCTACAGATGTCTGGCGGTTAAGTGATAAGTATATTAAGCCACAAATAGGGTTGCAATACTCAGCAGGTATATACAGAACTTTTTATCAAAATGGCTTGGAGCTGTCAATAGAAGCCTACTATAAGGACCTGGAGAACTTGCTGGAATATAAAAGCGGAGCGGACTTATTGGTGAACGAAGTTTTAGAGACAGATATAATTAATGCCAACGGAAGGTCCTATGGTTTGGAATTTTTGTTACGTAAAAAATCCGGAAAGCTCAATGGTTGGCTGTCTTATACCTACTCCAGGAGCGAGGTACAAGCCGCAAGTTCTTTCCCGGAAGAGCAGATCAATTCAGGAGAATATTACCCATCAAATTTTGATCAACCGCATAACTTGTCTTTGATCACCAATTATAAATTTAATCGCAGGGTCAATTTGTCCGTGAACTACACCTATCATACCGGGAGACCCACTACTTTACCCTTCACCCAATATAGTTTCAATGGTCAGGTAATCCCGTTCTTTACAGAGCGCAATCAATTCAGAATACCCTATTACATGAGGGTTGATATAGCCATTAATCTGGAGGGTAATCACAAGGTTGGGAAATTGGCCCAAGGCTCCTGGACATTTTCAGTATATAATCTCCTGGGACGTAACAATGCCTTCTCGGTATTTACAGATGCTAGTAATGGAAATATACAGGTCTACCAGCTTTCTATTTTTAGCCAACCAATACCTACCATAACCTATAACTTTAAATTTTGATGGTACGGTTAAAACTCTTTTTACGATATTCATTGGTGTTGGTGCTGCTACAGAATTGCCGTGAGCCTTTTGAGGTTGAAGTCCCTGCGGGTAACAGCTTATTGGTAGTAAATGGTATGATCACCGACCAACCAGGCCCTTATATGGTCAAACTGTCCAGAAGCAGCCCACTGGGGAGTTTTGACTTTCCGGCAGAAACCGGGGCCGCCGTCTCCATTGAAAGTGCATCCGGCAATATAGAGATACTGGAAGAAGCGCTTGATGGCTATTACTTCACCTCGGAAGATGGTATCAGGGGAGAAATTGGGGAGCAATACCGGGTTTCTATTCAGACAAGAAATGAAGAGAGGTATCAATCCGATTGGAAATTATTAAAGCAGAGCCCACCCATAGACAGCGTTTATTTCACCTTTAAAGAGGAACAGACGGAAGAAGGGTTACTGCAGGGAATTCAAACATATGTAGACACTCACGACCCCACCAACAAGACCGAATATTATCGATACCAATGGACAGAAACCTGGCTTTATACTGTTCCATATTCCCCGCAATATGAATATTTAGGCAACGATAATACCAGTCTAATTGAAAAAAAGGCTGTCTGTTGGATAGATCAACTTTCCACCTCAATTAATGTAGTCTCATCCACCCAGAATGTCAGAGATATTATTTCACGACATCCCATATTGTTTATTACCACCCAAACACCCCGTTTACGGATACTTTATAGTCTTTTAGTGAATCAATATGCTTTGGATCAGGATGAGTACTTTTTTTGGAAAGGTCTAAAGGAAACAGTTAATGAATCGGGCACGCTATTCGATAAGCAACCTCAATCGATAACCGGGAATATTCATAGGATTAACGCAGACGAACCGGTACTCGGATACTTTTCCGCCAGCTCTATTTCCGCCAAGAGGATATTTCTGGATAGATCTGATTTGCCGGAGGACACACCGGTGGATGTAAGCCTGTTTAATGATTGCCTGGTCGATACTTATATTATCGAGAAGAGTAGTACTTCGGATATGGAAGTTTTTAATGCCTTAGATCGGGGGTTGGTGTTTTATGATTTTTATCGTGAATTCGTAAATATTTCCGGATATATAATCACTACCGTACCATGTAGTGATTGTACTTACCACGGAGGGACCTTGGAAAGACCTGACTATTGGCCAGAATGATCAATTGATGAAAGATCAATATAGAATAATCGGCTGCCTTCTTCTTTGGATGTTACCAGCTTTGCTGTTATCACAGAACCAAGCCAAAAACCTCGATTCGCTTAGCAAAGCATTTGATCCATTCGGCATGCCGCAATACCAGGAAAAGGTATTTGTTCATACCGATAAACCCTATTATTTAACGGGTGAGACCATTTGGTTTAATGCGTATTGTACAAACCTAAAAGAAGGACATCTTACAGAACTAAGCAGGGTATTGTATGTAGAACTTTCAAATTCAGATAATCAACCGGTAATGCAGCTCAAGACCTCCCTCAAATCAGGTGTTGGGCATGGTCAAATGTTGCTGAGCACAAAACTTGCCACGGGGTCTTATGTGCTTCGAGCTTATACCGCCTGGATGCGTAACAGCCATCAAAAGTACTTCTACCAGCAAAGGATTATGGTGATCAATCCACTTACTGCCCTTCCGGAAAACAGCCCTTCCGGAGAAAAATCAACGGCAATTTTGAATTTATCCACTGGTACCGGGACTGTAAATGAAGAACCCAACCTGGAAAACAGGGTAAAGGTTACAACCAACAAAGAAATTTACGCCAACCGTGAGGCAGTAATGTTAGAGTTGATGACCTCCCATAGTGAAGAGTATCAGGATTTAACCCTATCTATTTCCGTGTACCCTTACCATCGACAATTGGAAAATAACGACAACAACAATTTACTCCCCAGAGAAAACCCTGAAGAGCACCAAGTATCGGCTGAGCAAGCAACAGCAGGGCCACTCTATTTTCCAGAAACCATTGGCCCTATTATTTATGGTAAAAGCGAAAAAAGTGGATATTCCGACACTCAAAGCAGCCTTTTCGTTTCAATTGCAGGAAAATCCTCCAGGATTTATGAGGTAGTAGGCACCGATTCCAACAATTTTGCAGTGGAATTACCACCAGCAATAGACTTTCAGCATTTGTATTTTTGGTCAAAAGGATACCGGGAGACCAATATTACATTACAGGACCCATTTGACAAAAGACCACCTCAACTATCAGCCCCCGCATGGCAATTCGACTCCAGCACCATTGAATTTATAGAAGGTCAATCGGTAAATATGCAGGTGTCCAATCTCTACCAGGAGTATACAAAGATCCATGGATATCAGCAATTGGAGAGAAATTGGGGAAGGCCATTTTATGGTCATCCGGAATTTCAATATTATTTGGATGACTACACCAGATTTCTAAGTCTTGACGAGGTGATCCGGGAATATATCAAATATGTATCCCCAAGAAAAAGAGGCGGATCTTTGAATTTATATGTTTGGGATGAATACACCAATAGTCATTCTTTGGCCAACAACGTATTCTTTGATAATCCCGCATTGGTGATGTTGGATGGCGTACCGGTGAATGATCTGGGGTGGGTAATGGACATAGACCCGCTGCTGATTGAAACAATTGATGTTGTCACTAAGAAATATTTCATAGGTGATGAAGTTTTCAGTGGAATGATAAATTTAAAAACCTACCACCACCACTTCGCTGGCCTGGAACTACCCTTGATAATTGATAGGAAATCTTACCAGAGCATACAAAATCCTAAGGAGTTTTATCATCCTGACCATGGAGAAAGTGCATCTGCAAATAAACGGATTCCGGACAGGCGTAATACTTTATATTGGAACCCTCATATAGCAATAACCTCTGAAAAATCAGAGCAATTACAATTTTACACGGGCGATACCACCGGAGAATATCTGATTGAAATTTATGGAATAACTTCACAAGGGAACCCAATTTACCAAACAAAAAAAATAAGGGTAATAAAGAGCAATACGCCATGAAGGTAAAATCGTTACCAATTCAGATTCTTGCAATACTATTATCCCTGCCTTTCTGTGGTAGTGGTCAAACTAATTTATATCAGGGTCCGACAAAAAATAATAGCCATGATCTTACCACCTCATTTAAAAGCCTGCATTTTCAACAAATAAGACAGGGTAAATTGTACAATCATTTTTACCCAAATATCAAAGGACATCAATTCTGGGACCAAGCGATCTATGAAACTGGAACACTGACTTTTGAAGGTGTTACTTACCGGGAGGTGCTCCTGAATTATGACAGTTACAATAATCTTGTTACCACCAGGATTGTTCAAAACGGTCTGTCCCAAAGTGTAATTTTGGACAATTCCAGGATTGATGGGTTTCAAATTAACGGCCATAACTTCGTTAACATCAGGGACAGCTCAAACATATTAACCCCGGGCATTTATATTTTGGCATTTGAAGGACCTGAGGTGCAATTTGTTGTAAAGACCCAAAAGATAGTTGTAGGTAATACCGGCCGTCCAGGTGAGCTTTTGAAAAAATTTGTGGCAGAAGAGTCCAACATACTTTTGGTTGACGGAGAAATGCATATTGTTAAAAATAAGAAAGATGTAATGGAGGCATTTAGTAATAGACCCCAGCTGGTGGCATTTATTCGCTCCTCCAGGCTGCGATTCAGACAGAAAGGTGAAATGACTTCTTCCTTATTGGTAGTTTTGGGAGAATTATAGATCAGCTCTTTCCATAACAGTCATTTGGCTAGACTTTTAGGAAAATTTTGTTCCTGTACATGATATATAGAAACCCCCAAACCAGCACCACTGCGCCAATAGCTTGAAATACTTCATGCCAGATTTCAGGGGTAACAGCATAAATGCCTTCGAAAACTAAACTGGAAGTGTAGTTGAAATCAATAAACCTGAAGGCATAATAAATTAACAGGGAGTTCATCCCAATTACCTTGAAAAAGAAGGCCCACCTGGTAATACCTTTTACATCAATAATCCAGTAAAAGAGCGCCAAACAAAGAAAAGACAATCCTGCGGTGAGCAGTATAAACGAACTGGTCCAGAGATGCTTGTTAATAGGGAAGTACAAACCCCAAAGGAGGCCGATGGCCACTCCACCAATCCCTAATAGTAAAAGCTTGAGGGTCTTGTCAAACTTTGAATTTTGCTGTAAAATCTCACCTGCCCAGGCCCCCAGCACAGCTAAACATAGTGAAGGTAACTGAGTGAGCAGCCCTAGTTCATCATAAGTGACCTGACGTAATATTCCCGGCATAAAAGTCCGGTCAAACCAACCAACCAGGTTACCTTCAAATGACAGGTCGCCGGCGCCGTATCCGGGAACAGGGATCAAAAAAAGCGCTGCAAAATAGGCTAGTAAAATTCCCCCTACCCAGTACAAACGCTGGGTCCAATTAAAATTGGCAAACAGCAAGGTGGTAACGAAAGTGGCGATACCAATGCGACCCAGTACACTGCCATACCTAATCTGCGAGGGTTCGAAAAAAGGCACCGGGGCGTTTTTATAGATGATCCCAAGGCATATTAAGATAACCATGCGTTTGAAGGCTTTCTTATAAATATTGGTTTTGGCAAGACCTAAGCGCTGGCTTTTACCAATGGAGAAAGAAAGTGAGACCCC
>QIEB01000103.1 GCA_003229495.1 Flammeovirgaceae bacterium | reverse complement strand
AAATCAATGTCCTCACAAAAAAACTCAACCACACCTATTTATTTACATAGAAACGCAATTCAACCAATCGGCCGCAGTCCTTGAACTTCACCTCGTCAGCTAGATGTTTCATTAAGAAAATACCCCTTCCACCAGGTTTGTCCAAGTTTTCCGGCGCGGTAGGATCCGGTAGATTTTGAAAATCAAATCCAGGTCCCTGATCCTGGATGGTAAAAGTGATAATATCTTGTTCCAAGTTAAGAATTATAGTTACGTTCTTGTTATTCTGCAGGGCATTACCATGTCTGATGGCATTATTTACCGACTCTGTTACTGCAATCATGATATTTCCATAAATATCATCATCGATATTGTATTTGTCCTTAGCGTTGTCAATGAAGCTCTCAATAATTCTAATATTCTCCGTGAGTGACGGGATTTCAAGTTTAATGGAGTTCATATTTAAGCCGCTTTTAGTTGTTCAATCTTTTGAAGTAATCGTTTACTTCCTGTTTATAATATGGGTTAAGTTTTGGTGGAACTGTCCTCAACAATTCGATTTCCTTTTCTTTAGCTTTTAAATAATCTTTGAATCCTGGAGGTATAGTAGTTTCCCTGTCGTTTGCTTTCTGGGCTTCACGAGCTTTATCAAGTTCGCGTTCTCTAATTGATTTTTCAGCTTCCAGCAACCTTGTTAAGATTTCTCGTTGTCGTTTTATAGTTTCTCTGGTTATCTGTTTGTTGACCAAATCTGATTCCGTTTGCTCCATTTTCTTAATGATGTCCCGATTGTCGTTCTTCCCATCTTCACCAAGTTCTTTGATGCCTTTCTGAGCTTCCTCCAGAGCCCGACGAATCATCTCCTGCTGTGCTGCAAGTTTAGCTAATTCCTCGCTTAATGCCCTCCCGCTCTTTCCGCTTTTTTTCAAATTTTCAATCTGCTTGTTTAATTGCTGCTGCAATTGGCTCATACCTGGAGTATTTTTCTGCCCCTTTTTGGGTTTACCCCCTTGGGCCATGGCCATTTGTTGCTGCATTTGCTGGAGCACATCTCCCAGAAGCAGTGCCAGATTATTAATAGATGTCATTGTAAGATGCTGATTACCAATAGATTGTGACTTATTCCGTTTCTTCAAGCCCGCCAGGCTTTGGTCCATATGTTCGTTCATTTCCTTTACTTCCCTGGTAACAAATGATTTGATTTGATAAACCCGATTGGCTAAAGATATAAGGCTATCTTCTATTATCTTGGCATCATCTTTAAGCTTTAGCTGTTGCTGGGATAGCTCAATAAACCTGGGGTCGCTCTGACTAAGACTTTGGAACTCTTTCATCAGGGCCTCTTGATCAAAGGACAATTTGATCAGGTTATCTTCAATGTCTCTCAGATTATCCAGATTTTCCTGCATCATCTCCATCTCCATGCCACTTTGCATTTGCTGCAACTTTTGATTTAGTTGCTGCATGTTCTTAATTGACTGTTGTTGGGCTTTTTGGGCAGCCTTACGCTTGCTATTTTCGAGTTGGTCCTGGCTTTCCTTCATTCCTTCATCAATCTCTTGTTCTTCCTCTGAGGTATCATCGAACATTTGAGAATGCTTAAGATCCTGGTTCTTTTCCCGGAGGTCATCGATCGCCTCTTTTAGTTGCTCAAACTCCTGTTTCAGGTTAGATTGTTTTTCTGAAAGTTGGTCCGTTTCATTGGTCTTGTCCCCGGTTTCATCCAAAAGCTGCTTCTGATCCTCCTGTATTTCCTGTAAATCTTCAATTGCTTCTTCCAGTTTTTGCTCAAACTGCATTCTTTTAAACAATTCAAGGGTTCGTTCTAATTCTTGCTCCAGGTTTTGCTCCTTATAATCAAGTTGCTCCAGAAGGTCTTGAAACGAATCAGAGTTTTGTTGTTCATCAAGTAATTTACGCAGCTCTTCATAAAGCTTCCTGGTATCTTCATCAAGTAGCTCATCCATTAGTTGCTGAAGTTGGTCGATTTTGGCCTTTAAGCTTTTACTGTACTCATTGAATCGTTGTTTTTGAGCATTGTTGTGCTCATTCAGCTCTTTAAGTCGATTAATCTCCCTTCTCAAGGCGTCCTTTTTTTCAAGAATCTCTTCCAGTAGCTTTTTGTCTTGCCAATCTGCTGACTTTTTACTTTTCAAGCGATTCTCAGCCTCTTCAATTTTATCATTTAATTCCTTTGCCCCCTGAAGGCTTTTATCTATTTGATCTTCTGTTTTCCTGGAACTCTCATTTAAGGCTTCATTAATCTGTTGACGAGCGGGTAGCTTGAATAAATATTGCGCGGTCTTGGCAGCTTTTGGCCCATTTACTCCATCATTGTCCCACACTTTTAAATAATACTCTACCTGGTCACCATGTTCCATGTTCAAAGTGTCTACGTTCCATTGAAAGTAGTAGTTCTGATTGTTAGTGGTAGATTTGAGAGGGATTGAGATCTGACTAAATTTCTGACTGTGGCCTTTGGCCTTCCTATTCACCGCATAATACAAGGAGAGCCTTGAAAGACCGTAGTCATCAGAAATACTTCCTCCAAATAACATATAACTGAACATAGTAGTATCTCTAAATTGATCAAGGGTAATTTCCGGATATTTGTCCTTGATGACATTTATCTGATACTGTATCTCTTCTTTATTTCGACTAAACTTATTTTCCAAGTCTAAAGTGTAGCTGTCTGAAGACATTATTTGTTTTTTAAATTTAAATAATTGAGGGTTAGAGTGTGGCAATTTATGGGTCTCTTTGCTCTCCATAAAATACAATGAAATACGGTCAGTTTCCAGCGCCCGGAAAGACCAATTAACGATAGTTCCTTCAGGGATTAAGAGATTACCAGTATTTTGTAAAGACTCATTTTGTTTTTGTAGATATCTCGGATATTCCAGTTCAATATCAAAACTTTTCAAATTTGGACGTCTAAGTACCTCCAGAAAGTAGGAATTTGATTGAAACCCAGCTGCTTCAAATCCGAAATCAAGATCGGATTGTACTTTGGTGAAAGTATACTGGAAAATGCCGTCCTCATTTTGCAGCATTTTAATCCGGCGGTCTTTGGTTTGCAGGTAAACCGTGTTCGGTATTACACTACCTGCTATCCTAAGATTGAGCTCAAAATCCTCATTCTTAAAGGCCCTGAGTTCCTCGTTTAGTACCTCAAACTGAAACGGTGCTACCGCCGCATAGGTCCTATTGAAGTTAATAATTCGGGGAGTGCTTTCGGTGAATAATTGAGGTGCTGCTAAAAGTACTACTACTACAATTGCCAGGGGGAGTACCAGGTATTTAATATATTTTTTGTTTTCCCTGAAATTGACGGCATCCACAAAAGGGACGGTTGAAATCTCGTTGGTTCTTTGTGAGATACTGGCCTGAATCAATGCATTATGCTCTGTACTAAGTTGATACAATTGCAATGTGTTTAACAATTTGTCGGCAACATTAGGGAAAAATCGCCCTATCTGAGAGGCAGCTTCCTCGTTGCTGATTTGACGGTTAATGGTGAAAAGCTTCCAGATAGGATTGATAATCCAGTGAAAAACAGCCCAAGCTACCAGGATCAGGAACCCGAAAAGTAAAATTGCCCGAAAAGGAGAGCCAAATCGTACCGTATACTCCAGAGAGTTAATTAGAATATATGAGGTAAGAAGGATACCAACTGCCAGCAGCCCCCCTTTAATCAGTTTGTTTAGATAGTATTTGCGCTTATAGGCTTGTAGTTTGCCTATCAGTTCACTCCCGATGCACGTGCCATAGCTTACATAACGAGGCAGCTTTGAGTTCTGTTGCAATCTGCCCATTTCCAAATTTGTTTTTTTATAAAAGAGCTGCATAGGCTTAATCAGCTAAAATTTATGCTCAGACCTTGGCAACTCTTTCACAAAGTATTCAAGGAGGTGCATTTTTAATAGCTTCTCTTGCTCAAGCAAATCAAAATTAGGAAGTTTCTTTACCAATTTCCAATGTGGCCATCCTGATTCATCCAGCCCTTCTAATTCATAAAACCCCGAGGTGCTTAAGGCTTTGCAAACGGCAATATGCATGAGATTTTCTTTGTCTTCTTTGCTGAAGGCCCTGGCTCCCTGGCCAAGTTCATTCACACCAACCAAGAACAGCACCGCCTCCAGGCTATCTGGTTTTTTCCCAAAAGTATCCCTCAACTGTTCCAGTAATGAGTTCCACTGCCGTTCCAATTCAAGGTCTTTTTTATACATAAATGAGATCCTGTTATAAGATCTTAGTATCAAGCATCCCAAATATAATGGAAATTACCTTTAAACGGTTGAGCCTGGATTTTTTGACCATGCTTTTTCCTTCTGTATGTAGTCTGTGTGGAGGGCCCAGGACACGGAGCGAGCGCTTCATATGCAGTCCATGTCTCATACAACTTCCAAGAGAACGGAATTACCGAGGAGTCGATAATGATACTTCCGCTCGTTTGCTTGGAATGTTCCCATTTGTAGAAGCATATTCATTTCTCAGATTTTCCAAAAAGGGACAGGTAAGAAATCTGATCCATAAGCTAAAATACGGGCACCAGCCAAAGCTGGCCTTTCAGCTGGGAGTTTGGTTTGCCTCAGAGGTCTTGTTCCAGGTTCGGGACCGGTTCGATACCATTGTCCCTGTTCCCCTACATCCGGAAAAATTAAAATCCAGAGGCTACAATCAAAGTTTTGAAATTGCCACTGGAATTTCTCATGTAACTGCATGTCCGGTCACGGAAGCATTGCAGCGTATTCACAAAACAGAAACGCAGACCCAATTGAGCCGTTGGGAGCGATTTGAGAATACATCTAAGGAATTTAGTATTGTCAATCCTGATGAAATACAAGGAAAGTCGGTGTTGCTAATCGATGATATAATTACCACAGGTGCGACAATGGCTGGTACAGCAGTTCCACTGCTCACAAACGGAGTAGAAGGCATTATAGTTGCCGCTATTGGCCTTACTCAAAAAGCATAAAAAAACCCTGTAGCAACTGCTACAGGGTAAATAAGGTAAATTAAACTTATCTTTTAGTAGTTACTTCCAGCCCTGATCATTGCACACCTGAAACCGATAGTAGCAGTAGCTGAATCTTCGTCAAGGAACCTTCGTGTTCCGGGTGACAGCCAATAAGCCACATCTTTCCATGAACCGCCTTTGTAAACTCTTACGTTATCAGTAATCAAGGATTCACCGCCTTCACTATCATAATAGCTGGCAGGATCCAACAGACCATCTCTACGTATAGGGTTTAAATCATCCACATCCTGGAAGGATAGAGGTCGGTAAATATCCTGTACCCACTCATTTACATTACCGGCCATATTATAGAGACCGAAATCGTTAGGTGGGTATTCGTAAATACCAGAGGTGATCATCGCACCATCGTTCAGTTTTCCGGCGATACCGGCATAGTCACCTCGACCACGCTTAAAGTTACCCAGGAAGAACCCCATTTCTTTACCATATGGGTTTCGAAGGGCATGTCCATCCCAAGGATAAATTCTTTGATGCGTTTGGTTTTCGTCCAGCCACTGAGTTCCTACCAGTGCTTGAGCTGCATATTCCCATTCAGCTTCGGTAGGCAATCTATAATCGGGAAGTACTACCCCAGACTCCAATGGTATTCGGCCCCCCTGTTCTGCAGGAAGGTCCTCCAAACCCGACTCTTCTGCTAATTTCAAGTTAACCATTGAGGTTCTCCACTTACAATAATCATTGGCTTGTAGCCAACTAACTCCAACTACCGGATAGAATCGGAAACCAGGATACCTCAGGTAATGTTCCA
Source organism: Flammeovirgaceae bacterium (assembly GCA_003229495.1). Taxonomy (GTDB): domain Bacteria; phylum Bacteroidota; class Bacteroidia; order Cytophagales; family Cyclobacteriaceae; genus SZUA-3. The sequence continues at coordinate 10,716 of QIEB01000103.1, read as the reverse complement.
CATAACTATCATTGAAGGCCAGTTGTCCTTTCCATACGGTGGTATCGGGTAAGGCTGACTCATAAAATTCTCTGGTAGAGTCTAATTTTACATAATAGAGATATTCCAGCCAATGTATGTTAGCAACTTCAGTTTCGTCCATGTAGAATGATGCCACTGTAACGGTCCTTTCCAGGTTGTCTCTGGTGGTCAGGAGATCTTCTTCAAATGAGCCAAGGGTCATTCGACCACCTTCGATAAAAACCAGATTCGGACCATCCGGCTGTCCGCTAAAATCGTTTACAGGGAATCCCCCATCTTCATTATATGCAAGACCGGTTGCGGTACTTGCTTCTCCTGGGTTCTCTGCAGTTGGTTGCTTCTGAAAGAATTTGTTACAGGAAGTAGATAAAATAATGCTGAGAGCCAAAATTAGAGGTCCACGCAATCTGCTTGCCATTTTCATAACCTGTTTAAATTTACCTTTAATGTAAAAAACTATTCAATTCATAATTATAACGCATGCAATTTGGAGCATTACAGAGTAATATTAAATTAAATACTTTCTAAAATTCCATGGATGTAAGATAATTCTCCAAAATGTAAACCGCATAACACCATGCAATATTAATAATTACAAAACTGCTTTTTTATTGTGCTTCAGGAATATTTATTTCAGTCTGGTTTATCTGTGACAGAATATCTCTGGCCTTTTGAATCCCTTCAACTTCCGAAATTACTAAAAGCAGTCGCTTTTGGGTCTCTTTTAATTGACATCTCTGTGAATGACTGGAAACAAAAGCCAATATTTTTCCGAACATTTCCGACTGGTAATAAGTTTCATTGTCAGACGGAAGTAAATAGCACTTTAAAGTTTCATTTTTAACCACCAATTTTTCACAGCCAAGACCTTGAGCAAGCCAACGAAGTCTCACAGTTTCGACCAGATCAAGTACTTCAATTGGCAATGGCCCAAACCGATCGGCCATCCCTTCGCAAAACTCGCTGATTTCAGTTTCATCTGAAAGGTTGTCCAAACGACTATAAAGCTGCAATCGTTCTGAAACACTGGATATATAATTATCAGGGATTAACAATTCAAGGTCGGTTTCAATGTTACAGTCCCGGGCCTTGATTATTTCTAACTTGGGAATTTCAGTTTTGAATAAATCTTTGAATTCATCTTCCTTTAACTCCTTTACCGCTTCATCCAATATCTTATGATACATTTCAAACCCCAGGTCGGAGATAAATCCGCTTTGTTCTTTTCCCAATAGATTCCCAGCGCCTCTAATATCAAGATCTTTTAGTGCTACCTTAATGCCCGCTCCTAGTTCAGAGAACTCTTCCAGGGTACTGAGCCTTTTTCGTGCATCGGAACTGAGTTTAGTCGGCGGTGGTGTTAACAAATAGCAAAATGCTTTTCTGTTCGATCGTCCAACCCTTCCACGGAGCTGGTGCAGATCGGATAGTCCAAACATATGAGCATGGTTAATAATTATGGTATTAGCATTTGGAATATCCAGGCCTGACTCAATGATATTAGTGGAAACCAATACATCAAACATACCATTGATGAATTTCACCATAACTTTTTCAAGTCTGGTCCCTTCCATCTGTCCATGGGCGATGGCCAAGCGGGCATCTGGCACCAGACGATGGACAATGTTTGAGACCTCATCTATATTTGCAATTCTATTATGAACAAAAAATATTTGTCCACCTCTCCTTAGTTCATAACTAATAGCATCTCTGATTACGGCATCGTTGAAGGTATGGATTTCAGTGGTCACGGGTTGCCGGTTGGGGGGAGGAGTTGCAATAATGCTGAGATCGCGTGCTCCCATTAATGAAAAATGCAGGGTTCTGGGTATAGGTGTGGCTGTAAGAGTTAAGGTGTCCACATTTACTTTCATTTCTTTAAGGCGTTCTTTGACAGTGACCCCAAACTTTTGCTCTTCATCAACCACCAGCAATCCCAGATCTTTGAATTTTACATCTTTACTAACCATGCGGTGGGTTCCGATTAAAATGTTAGTTTCTCCGGCGGTTACCCGTTGAAGGGTTGCTTTTATTTCCTTTGGAGTCTTGAACCGATTGATGTATTCTATTTGTACAGGGAAATCAGCCAGGCGATCTGTAAAGGTCCGATAGTGTTGCATGGCTAAGATGGTAGTAGGAACAAGAATGGCTGCTTGCTTTCCGTTGACCACACACTTAAATGCAGCTCTAATAGCTATTTCCGTCTTACCAAAGCCCACATCACCACAAATCAAACGGTCCATAGGATGTGCCACCATCATGTCTTTTTTCACTTCTTCTGTAGCCTTGGCCTGGTCCGGAGTGTCTTCGTAAAGAAATGACGATTCCAATTCCGCTTGCAGGAAACCATCTTCATCAAAAGCAAACCCTGTGGTAGATTTTCGTTTAGCGTATAGCTCGATAAGGTCCCTGGCTATTTCCTTTACTTTACTCTTGGCCCTTTTTTTCTTCTGTTCCCATTCCTGGCTGCCCAATTTGTTAACCATGGGTACCATGCCTTCCTTACCACTATATTTTGAGATCTTATGCAGGGAATGAACACTTACATAAAGCAGATCGTCGTCTTTATATACCAAACGCAATGTTTCCTGCTCTCTTTCACCCACTTGGACTTTCTCCATACCGGCAAAGCGGCCAATACCGTAATCAACATGAACCACAAAATCACCAGTACTGAGTGTTCTCAGTTCCTTGAGGGTAAGGGCTTTTGATTTAGAATATTGCGTGCGTATTTTGAACTTATGAAACCTGTCAAATAATTGATGGTCTGTAAAACAAACCAGTCTTAATAAATGATCAATAAACCCTCCCCTCAAACTAATTGGTACATCATCCAATTGCAGGTTGGGGTCAAGTTCAGAGAATATTGATTTTAAGCGATCCAATTGAGCGGGGGCATCTGCTATCAGTATGCAGCGGTAATCTTGATTGCTGTAATTACGCAGTTGCTCAACAATCAAATCAAAATTCTTGTGAAAAGAAGGTTGTGGTTGTGCTTCAAAGGTCAATTGGTAATCGCTCTGCCCATAATAGCGGTTTCCAAACTGAATAACGGAGAAGTTGCCAAGATTTTGCCGGATGGAAGTATCAGTTTCAAACAGCATCGAAGGTTCAGATAAACCAGCATTAATTGCCAGCTTTTCCTGATAAACCTCAGAAGCTTTCTGAAAAATGTCCTGGCAGACCTCCAAAAGATGTCCCAGGTCCTTTACCCATATTTTGGTGTTTGGCAAAAGGAAATCAAAAAATGACTGACGGGTTTCAGTTTTTAAAACGGTTTCAACATTGGGAATAATGCTGATTTTCTGTAGCTGGTCTTTAGATAATTGGCTTACAGGATCAAAGGTCCGGATGCTTTCGATCTCAGATCCCAAAAACTCCATTCTGAAAGGTAATTCATTGGCATAGGAGTAGATGTCAACGATTCCTCCACGAATAGAGTACTGCCCGGCTTCATATACAAAATCAGTCTTTTCAAACCCGTAATCCTGTAATTGTTCATCCAATGAACTCAATTCCAGGTAAGTACCTAATTCTAATTTCAGGGTATGAGAAACTAACGATTTTTTATTGATTACTTTTTCGGACAAGGCCTCCGGATAGGTAACTATGTTTAAGGTTTCACCCTCTGATTGTAATACCCTGTTCAATATTTCAGCACGCATCAGTACATTGGCATTCTCTACTTCTTCATATTGATATGGCCTTTTATAGGATGTAGGATATAACAGTACTTCTTCTCCGGACAAGTCCTGGAGATCGTTTTGAAAATAAGCTGCCTGCTCTTTGTCGGATAATATATATAAGTGAGAAGTGCCAATTAATTTAGAGATAGTTGCACCAATAACGGCATCCATACTTCCTTTTAGCCCTTTGACTATTACAGTAGCTGTAAGAGAGGCTTGTAGTCTGGTTGCCAGGGTTTGAACCAAACTATCTTCCAGGTAGTTCTTTAAGAAAGAAGAAATTTTCAAGCAACAAAGGTAAAAAAATTAAAAATCCTGTGGCGTGAATGACACTATAATTACTTTGTTTTGATTATATTTATGAATACCGCTTGGGTAAAATTCAAGAGCCTTATAAAAAAGGATACAACCTGTAGCGTACTACCAGCGGATTGAATTGGCTATAAAAAGTACCAATGCAACCAAAAAAGAACATACAAGCTAAGTATCGGGAAAGCAGTTTTCAACAAATTGAAAAGATGCACCCCTATAAAATGTTGCTGGTGCTCGGTATTGTGGGAATAGCAATGATTTTTGTATTTCTAGTAATTGCCTATACCGTTAGTATTTCCAATTACCTTCAGGTATCAGAAGTTCGACTTCCTAAGATCTTTACCTTGGCAACCATAATATTACTGGGATCCAGCTTCGCCCTGAATTTAGCCATAAAGGCGTTCCACGAGGACAATATGCGACAGCTGAACTTCATGATCTTTCTGGTACTGCTGATGGGGGTAATTTTTACAGGCTGCCAATTTCTGGGGTGGCTGGATTTAAAGGAAAGCGGCATTTTTCTTGTTGGACAATCCTCCGGGACCTTCCTCTATGTGATCAGTGGCCTTCATTTAATGCATCTGACCGGAGGGATACTTTTCTTGTTACTGGCATTAGTTAAAACCTATAAGGTACGGCAGGATCCTGTAAAGGCATTGATTATGGTCACTAACCCCTTCGACAAACTTAGATTGGAATTGTTAACCGTTTACTGGCATTTTCTTAGTGCCCTTTGGTTATTTCTTTTTTTCTTTTTCCTATATACTTTTTAGCGAATCACTCTAAATCCAGCATGCCAAATTACTGCGTGTGGCCTTGGTATTACTAGCACCATATTTTACAGTGCCTAGGAAATGAATAAGGAGAGCTTATAGGTTAAATGACTGCAGGAACTCAATCAATGAAGATGATAAAGTTCTGGTCTGTTCGCCAGAGATAGAACTCGATATCCGGCTGAACAGATTCTGGTCGCTCATGAGATCAGTTGAATGAATAAAGGATCCAAAGATCAAAAGTAGAGCAGTCAAAATACCGATCCAAAGGGTGATGTTCTTAATCCTATTTCTACTTAAATGTATCACGATCTTCTTTGTTTATAGCATTTACCTTACCAAGGTCGTGCCAAATACTAAAACCCTTTGTATGACCAGTAATAAGGGTAAAAGGTTTAAACACAATACCAGATTGTTCAAAATTGAACATTATGGTGCCCAGAAATGGACGCTCTCAAATCAATTTTCTGAGTAATCTAACCCCCAGCTCCCGGAAATCGGTGTCTTTATTCTCTATCAGGTGATAAACAAAAACCATTTCATCAAAAAAAAATGGTGCCAGGGTCAGACGATTTAGCAGCTCATTTTCATGATATGGGCCATATGAAGTTTCGCCATGATCATCTGCATAATACACTAACCAATAGCCACTTGCGGTTTCCTGTAGAGACATTTCGAAATACTCCATTGGAAATATTGAGTTAAAGTCGAAATAGGAATCAAGAAATAAAGGTTTCTTCCTCATGAGAAAACTACTAGAACTCCAATATACCCACAATGTCTTCCTGAAGGAATTTTCCTCCGGGAGCGCGACCCGTATAGTCAAAATTCAACCAAATCTCCCCACTTTGATCTACGTGATAGTAAATGCTCTTGCCTTTGGATTCTTTTACAAATAGTTTGTGCCGGATTAAAAAAATGGCTTTATCCAATCGATCTTTAGAGCCTATTTTAATTTCAGGGTAAATATGATGGGTTGTTCGTACCAGCCGAACCTCTGATCCGACAAACTTAAGACAGGTAGCCATCAAGATAGCATGATCGTCACAATCTCCGTTAAATTTTCCATCATATTGCTGCTGATCAATAGTTTCGCCTGCGGACGCAAAATACTCCTCTCCCACGGGGTCCGAGACGTAAACCCAGTTATTGTTGATTTCCTTAAAGACTGAAAAACCCTGTACCAGGCTGCGATTGTGCTTGTTGGTAAGCTTTCTAAAGTGTTTGGTCCCGATCTTAACCGCGAAATTCCGTACATCTGAGCTTTTGAAATTGACCGCTTCGGCAACCTTATAAGCATCCTGAAATGGTTCATAATCCTCAGCCATCAACGGGACAGCAATGGGATTGTTCTGTAAATTGTAAAGAGAAACGACATAGTCCTGGAAAGCATCCTGAAAACTATATCCTCCTCTAGCACTGCTAACAATGATTGAGATTATACAAACACCAAGAAGAATCAAAACTAAATGTTTCAACCGTACCACAATATATATTGATAGTCCAACTACCAGTACGGAAAAAAGTAAATGTTCCAGATGAATACCAACCCCAACAGGTAGGTTTATTACTGGAAGATGTGGGCTCATTAAAAAAAAGAAGGGCAGGGCCACTACAACTGCTACCAAGTAAAGCAGGATGTTAATTAAAAATGAAAAATTCTTTGCCTTAATTCTATTATAGAACTTTCCAAACATCTCGAACTGATATACCCTCACATTTACCCCAAATATAATAAGAATAACCCGAGACAAAGCTTATCACCAGCTAATACTTAGGCTGACTGATTCCGGGAAATAAGAGGTGAAGAATATGTTAGGGACTAGCTTGGCTGCTCTTTTAGACGGATCATAACCGATAGTTTTGAAGCGTTTTGTTTTAATAAGTATCTTCGAAGATCTTCCGATTTTTCTAATGTCCAGTCCATGAGGTCGGTGGCTTCCGGATGTTGGAACAGCAGTTGGTCTTTTGCAAATCGGATATGCACTCCATAAAACCAACCGGTATTCACCTCTCCGTTTATTTTATAGGACAGATAAAACTTGTGTATTTGAATTCCCTCAGATTGTCCCTCCATTATGGACTATGAGCAGGTAAAGTTTGATACCACCATTTCTATTCAAAGGAATTGAATTTACAGAACATTCCAAAATGAAATATCAAGAATATAAATGGATATATTAAAAAAGTCTCCTGGAACCAAGTCCGGAGACTTTAATATTAGCACAATATCTATTATTTAGTACTGACGGAAAAGTCAAAAGACTGATATTCCCATTTAAATTGGACCACCCCTTTTTGGTCCACATCAAATGCCAGCTGTTCTTGCACCTGGTCAAGCCTCTTTGGTTTTACCTTAATCCTCAATGCGTCCTCAGCTTTGTCATAGTCATACGCACCCCATTGATCTGCTTTCTTACTAAATATTACTGTCCATTCACCTTTTTCAGGAATAGTAAACAGTGCGTATTTACCCGCGGGCAGTGGTTTTCCGTCAACGGTCACGTCTTTGTTCACACTAAAAGTAGTGGCTTCATTGGCTCCAGTTCTCCAAACCTTTCCATAGGATTCGAGTCCACCAAAAACGGTTCGACCTTTTACATACGGGGCCCCATATTCAATAACAATTTTTAAGTCACCAACTGCTTTGCTAACTGTTCGTGGAGGGCTTGGCCGTTTGGATTTATCATCTTGTGCAAATCCATTGGAAACAAAGCCGGCAATTAGTAAACCTGCAATAAAAAAATAGTTAATACTTTTCATAGAAATTTATGTTTTTGTAACAAGTAAAATGTTTCACGAAATAACCTGATGATGGTTACAATTATTGCACACTTTTCACAAAAAAAACTCTGCAATAGATTTAAAGGGTATAAACCGGGGTCAAGGTAGGTAATTAGACCGAAAGTCTGATATAAATTAATGTTTGTTAAGACCGCGGTCTTATAGTTTGGACCCCAGCCCATAATTAAGGATACCGAAGGGAACAGGATAGCTTTCCATTCACCACAATAGTGCTTATATTGCTATCTGCTGGGTTTTTAAAAACCCGGCAGATATTTTTGAAGGTCAAATCCATTGATAATATCATGAAACAAATAATAGCTGCAATTTTCCTTCTCTCTTCCATCACACTTTGGGGTCAGGAAGGTGGTAAATTAACTATTGAAGAAAAATCTGAAATTTCCACTCACTTACAGAAAAGCTGGGAAAATCTTGAGCTTTTGGTCAAGAGCCTTACCGAGGAACAATGGAATTACAAAACTGTGGATTCGGTGTGGTCCATTGCTGAAATTTCGGAACATTTGGAAAAGGCGGAAAAGGAATTATTCAGCTTGGTAACTGTTCAACTGATAAAGTCCCCGGCAGATCCTGAAAAAGTAGCTGAAGTAAGCGGTAAAACCGAGTTGATGATGGACGCCATAAGATCCCGGGATCAAAAAGTAAAGACCACCCCTGAACTTGAACCTTCTGGTTATTATGCATCTTCTGAGGCTTTTCTAAAAAGTTTCCAAGAGCTGAGAAAGGAGACGCTGTCCTATGCTCAATCCACTGAAGACCAGCTGCGGCACCACTTTATTCCATTCGGCCCGCTTGGTGACCTTGATGGCTACCAGATTTTGATGTTTATGTCGGGACACCTGGAGCGGCACATACAGCAAATAGAAGAAGTTATGGAGGATCCGGGTTATCCTTCGACCTAAACTAATCAGCACCAAAAATCATCCCAGGCAATTAGTCGATGCCCTGGTGAAACCGTACAAGATAACTCCCACAGGTAATTATTCTTATTCTCCTGCTTTCAAATCTGAAGGCTGAGTTTTGTCCAACACATTTATATGTATTACGTTTATAGTTGAGAAACTAAATAAAATGAAATATATATTCTCTAGTATCCTAATAGTACACGGCGTTATTTTGATGGCTCAAAATGGCCATAATCTCACCTTTGAGGAGTACAATCCTCCTTCCACACTGGTGGTCCCGGAGCATCCGTTAACCCGTGCCAAATATCCTTTTATAGATGTCCATAATCACCAGTTTGGCATGCCAAATCAAAATCTCGATAAGCTGGCCCAAGATATGGATGACCTGAACATGGGGATAATGGTCAATCTTAGTGGCCGGGGTCGAGGTGAAACCAGTCATCTGGACGGAGCACTGGACAATATAGAGCGATCAAATTTGGAATCAAGATTGGTTATTTTCACCAATATTAGTTTTGCAGATATTGACAACCCCGATTGGGCGGAGAATACCGTAAAACAGCTGGAACAGGATGTGCAAAAGGGCGCCAGAGGTTTGAAGATATATAAAAGCCTTGGCCTTAGAAACACTGATGCCAACGGAAAAAGAATAGCAGTTGATGATCCACGAATTGATCCTGTTTGGGAAAAATGCGGAGCATTGGGGATTCCCGTATTGATTCACTCCGCGGACCCCGCACCGTTTTGGCAGGACCATGACAATAACAATGAACGATGGCTGGAACTAAAATTAAGACCTAACAGGAAAAGGTCCGATGAGGATCCAGCGCCTTGGGAACAAATCATAAAAGAGCAACACCATGTGTTTCGAAATCACCCGGAAACAATTTTTATTAATGCGCATTTTGGTTGGTATGCAAATGATCTGCCACAGCTTAGCTCTTTGTTGGACCAATATCCAAATATGATGATTGAGTTTGGGGCGGTAATTGCCGAATTGGGAAGACAACCCAGGCAAGCCCGTGAATTTTTTATTAAATATCAGGACCGTATTATGTTTGGTAAGGATTCCTGGCACCCGGAAGAATATTACACATACTTCCGAGTTCTGGAAACTGCCGATGAGTATTTCCCTTATTACAAAAAGTATCACGCGTATTGGAAAATGTATGGACTCGACCTTCCTGAGGAGATATTAAAAAAGATTTACTACAAGAACGCATTGAGGGTTATTCCTAACCTGGACGCAAGCATTTTTCCAGAGTAATACGCCATTGCAGTACCCAGGTTATGGAATTTGGGATAAATCCCATTATAATTGCACATTTTTTCTTATCCTTGAAAAGGATTATAAGGTGTTCTTAGATTATGAAGCAAAGATGTCAATGGGTAAATGGAGCATTTGATGAATACATCAAATACCACGACGAAGAATGGGGTGTTCCTGTGCATGACGATAAAGTTCTTTTTGAATTTCTAACCTTGGAAGGGGCCCAGGCTGGATTAAGTTGGAGCACAATATTAAAAAAACGGGATGGATACCGGGTGGCGTTTTCCAATTGGGAAGTCGAAATGATAGCCAATTATAGTGAAGATACCATCCAGCAACTAATGCTGAATCCAAACATTGTTAGAAATCAATTGAAAATCAGGTCAACTGTAACGAATGCTCAGAAATTTATTCAGCTTCAGGATTTATTTGAAAGTTTCGATAATTACCTGTGGTCGTTTGTGGAAGGCCAACCAATTGTCAATCAATACCACAGCTTACAGGAAATACCTGCCACCACTGATGTCTCAGATACCATTAGCAAAGATCTTAAAAAAAGAGGGTTTAAATTTATCGGTACCACCATCATATATGCCTATATGCAAGCGGTGGGGCTGGTAAATGACCATACCACCGACTGCTTTCGGTATGGAGATCTAAGATAGTAGATCTGACATCCCTACAAGTTTCGAATTAAGGTTTTTCTGGATAAATATAGGCTCCACATTCCTGAAAATTTATGGTCCCTACTTAAGGGAGAAGTAAATAGCAGATATTGTCCTTCTATTCTTTGTACATTTTGGTGTACCTGCTGACCATTGTCAATACTATATTGATAAGCTTCCATTAGGGCAGATTCTTCAGCAGGTAATTTATCGGCAGTTTCTTTTACGGAGATTAACCTAAAACCATGGTGGCCCGCTGCCATATTCATTGAGTCCATGACA
>QIEB01000008.1 GCA_003229495.1 Flammeovirgaceae bacterium | reverse complement strand
AATCCGGATTCCGGTTTGCCGCTGCACCAATGGTATGTAGAATTTGCAAATAAACCCCACAACTTGTCTGACTATGAAAAAGATTTAAATTTGCAGTTGCGAAAATTGAATAGTTACTACGATGATCTTATTACGGGAAATATTTTAAGGGGTTTGGAAATAATTCCTTTAAACATTAACGCATTTCGAGACTACATGAAATCACAGGGGAAACTGGGGGGGCAAAACAAGCTGCCCAGACTTTCCAATGACCGCAAGATCGCTGAGTTTTTGTTGCCATATAAACAGGCAAAGAACATTTAAGGAGAAGCAGATAGCACACAGCAAAAAACATATAGCAATACTTGGTTCTACAGGCTCAATTGGCATTCAGGCTTTGGAGGTAATCTCTGCTCATCCGGAATATTTTGAGGTTGAGGTGTTGACCGCGGGAAGTAATGCTGACCTTCTGATAGAACAAAGTAAGTTGTTTAAGCCAAATACGGTAGTGATTAAGGACTCGTCCCAGTACCAAAAGGTGATGGACGCATTGGATCCTATGGATATCAAGGTGTATACGGACGGTGCTGTGGGAGATGTGGTAACTATGGATAGTATTGATATTGTGCTGACGGCTTTAGTAGGTTATTCCGGACTATTGCCCACAATTAATGCCATAAAAGCCGGGAAGAATATCGCTTTGGCCAATAAAGAGACATTAGTGGTAGCCGGTCAATTAATTATGGGTTTGGCAGAGGAAAAGGGGGTGAACATCTATCCTGTTGACTCCGAACATTCGGCTATTTTCCAATGTCTGATGGGTGAATGGCACAACCCAATAGAGAAGATAGTTCTTACCGCTTCCGGGGGGCCGTTCAGAGGGCAAAACCGGGAATTTCTAAAGTTTGTAACTAAGTCGGAAGCATTAAAGCATCCGAATTGGGATATGGGGGCAAAGATCACTATCGATTCCGCAACACTTATGAATAAGGGACTTGAGGTGATTGAGGCTACCTGGTTGTTTGGTCTGAGGTTGGACCAGATAGAGGTGGTAGTGCATCCCCAGTCGATAATTCATAGTATGGTACAGTTTGCCGATGGCTCAATAAAAGCGCAGATGGGTTTACCAGACATGAAGTTGCCAATATTATTTGCAATGTCTTACCCGAACCGCATACCAACTAAATTTCCCAGGTTAGACTTTGCGAACTGCGCACAGTTAACTTTTGAAAAACCGGATCTTAAAACATTTCGTAATTTAGCACTGGCTTTTGAAGCTTCGGAAAAAGGAGGAAACATGCCATGCGTTTTAAATGCTGCCAACGAAGTGGCAGTATCGAAATTTTTGCACGAACGTATTGGTTTTCTTGAAATGTCTGATGTGGTAGAAACCTGTCTTTCAAAAATTCCGTACATACAAACCCCATGTTATCAAGATTATGTGGAGACTGATAAAGAAACAAGAATAAAGGCACTAGAAATAATTAATTGATGGAAACGATAATCATGATTGCTCAAATTGTTTTGAGCTTGTCAATTTTAGTAGGGTTACATGAACTGGGTCACTTAATAGCGGCAAAGTTCTATGGCATGAGGGTGGAGCAATACAGCATTGGTTTCCCTCCAAAGATATTTGGGGTAAAATATGGTGAAACAATTTACTCCATAGGGGCAATTCCGTTGGGTGGTTTTGTAAAAATATCCGGTATGATTGACGAATCCTTGGATACTGAGAAAATGAAAGAAGACCCCAAGCCCTGGGAATTCCGTTCAAAGCCCGCCTGGCAGCGTCTGGTAGTGATGATGGGCGGAATTATCATCAACGTGATCCTGGGTATCGTCATCTTTATATTCCTGAACTACCACTTTGGCGAAAGTTATGTTACCAAAGATGAGGTTAATAAATATGGAATTTATGCTTTTGATCTTGGGAAAGATCTGGGCCTTCAAACCGGTGATAAAGTAGTTAAAGTAAACGGGCAGGATTACGAAAAATTCAGGGACCTATACGGTGCTGAGGTTATGCTGGGTAGTGCGAGTTACTATACCGTTGAGCGCGATGGACAGCTGATTGATATTGCAATCCCTGCAAATTTTATTGAAATATTTAATGAGGAGGGTAAAGAAAAGGGATTTATCACCTTTCTTGAGCCATATGATGTGGGCAAAGTTGCAAAGAGATCGGCAGCGGCAAAAGCAGGATTGCTGACTGGTGATAAGATCCTGGAAGCAAATGGTCACAACGTAATTTATTTCCAAGCACTCCGTGAGGTCTTAATGGCGAATAAAGGTCAGGAGGTTACCCTAAAAATTGAGCGGGACAGCCAGCCCATGATGCTCAATGTTCAGGTGAATGACAAGGGGATCATCGGCTTCTTTCCAAATTCTTTAATGGAAAAACACCGCATTCAGTATACCTTTATGGAAGCGGTGAACACAGGGACAAAAGAAGCTTTTCAGGTTACTATATTTAATATACGGGGGTTGGGTAAAGTTATTAGAGGGGAAGTTGGAAGAAAATCTGTTAAAAGTGTTATTGGCATAGCAGAAATTTTTGGAGGCACCTGGGATTGGAGGAACTTCTGGTTTTTGACTGGCATGTTGTCAATGTGGTTGGCTTTTCTAAACTTCTTGCCGATTCCAGCCCTCGATGGCGGCCATGTAATGTTCCTTGGTTTTGAAATAATATCGGGAAGAAAACCATCTGATAAGTTTTTAGAAGGAGCTCAAAAATTCGGGATGGCGTTTTTATTGGTATTAATGGTATTCCTTATTGGCAACGACATAGTGAATGCCATTTTTGACTAGTGCTCAGATCCTTCCCGGAAAATCTCAAACTCTACCCGGCGATTGAGTTTTTTGTCTGAATCCGTAAGCTCTTCAACGATGGGGCGGGTATTACCGTGCCCTACTGCTCTAACCCGGTTTTCATCAATATTGCCAAATTGAATGACATAGTCCCTAATAGCGGCAGCGCGGTGCTGTGATAACACCAAATTGAATTCAGGGCTGCCATCTGAATCGGTATGTCCGGCAATATTCACCTTGAAATCCGGGTTGTCCAGCAGGAAGTCAATGATCTTATCCAGGTCGCCATACATTTCCGGAAGGATATCGGCCTTCCCATTTTCGAATTCGACCGACTCAAATTTTAGTTTACTGGCCAATGGCTGGGCAGTTCTGTGGATCTCTGTATCTCCATCCAGATAGAAAATCTCTTCTATACGGAAGTATTCGTCTCCCTGTATGATCAATAGGTAGTTATTATTATTTATCAGATCGAATTGGAAGGTGCCATCAGGCCTTAAAAATTTAGGCGCTACTTCAATACCATAATCAAGGTCAATGATCGAAACAATCCCACTTAGCGGTAGGCCAGTCAATGAATCCAATAGACTGCCCGAAAAGCTTGTGGTAGCTTCTGGCTGAGCCCCCATGGGTAAAGGAAATGAAAACAAATCCAGGTTTTCAAGGTTTTCCGTGGTGGACGACGCATAGTACAGATTTTTGGATTCGGAGTCAATGGTAAAATAAAATTCATTGCCTGTACCGTTTACCAATGGCCCCACATTCTTTGGTTCCTGCCATTGATCAGCTGACCAGACCGACTTATAAATATCGAATGATCCAAAATTCAGCAGTTGGCCATTACTGGTAAAATATAGAATCAGATGCCTGGGATGGTAGAAAGGGCTTACTTCATTGCCCCGGGTATTGACCAGTGGACCAATATTTTGTGCCGGAGTCCAGGCTCCGTTTTTATCCTTGTAGGTAAAGTATATGTCAGACAGACCAAATCCTCCAATTCTGTCAGAGGCAAAATATAGGGTGTCCTCAGTGTGCGACAAAGTAGGATGAGAGTCCCATGAGATACTGTTAACGTTTACTCCCAGATTACTGACATTACCCCAGGTACTGTCCTCTTTGATTTCAGCTACGAATAAATCACAGCTTCCTATTGAACCGGGTGCATGGCATCTGGCAAAATATAAAGTTGCGCCGTCAGAAGAAATACAGGCAGATCCTTCATTGAATTCCGTATTTATCGCCTCTAAGGCTTCAGCTTGGGACCAGAAACCATTCGATCCCCTGCTGATAAACAGGTCTTCGTTTTGGGTTTTTTTTGCAGCAACTACTTTTTCATTTCTTTTGGAAGTAAGGATGAGCAGGTTGTTGTTTAGATTTAGTGTTGGACCGTAGTCTGCTTTGTCTGAATTTATGGCGTCCCCCATGTTTAGCAAAACTCCCCGGGGTGGTTGTAAAGTGTCAACTGCCTTCCGATATTCAACTAACTCGTAGTAATAATCCAGTGGTACATAGTAATCAACTTTGTTCTGGTTCAGACTGTCATAGTTGAGTTCCACTTTTTCAATGTCGATGTCCTTCCTGTGGTGCTTAAGCACCAAACTGTAAAGGCTAATAGCATCTGCCCCGGAACCGTAGAGTTCTGTCAATTTGGCCAGTCTCCAAAGAAGGAAGGTATTCTTGTAAAAATTCTCGATTCCAAAATTTTGGACATATGGTTTTAATACCTTATAGAGCTCTTCCCATTGTTGCCTGCTTTCAAACTTTTGGATCCGTGCCCATTCACGTTTGTTATAGTAGTATTTTATTTTGTTTAAATTAGGGAAATGCCCAATGGAAGTGTTTTCGGGTTCTTTTTTTTGTAAAGTCTTGGAAATATTGAGAAACTTCTTCTTCTCAGGCTTTTGTGCCACTATCTGATTGGATGCCAAAAAGAACAGCATAAGAAAAGAGAAGAGAAACAATCTGGACACCATGTATAACGCCGACCTTCTACCCAAGGTACCAAAATAATGAGAAAATATATTTATATTTTGGCATAGCTCTTGCAAAATAGGTACTGAAGTATTAACGAATGACAAATTAAAAAAATTATGCCAAAATGGCATATAGAAAGGTTATATGAATAATACCGATCAACTTTTAAATAATCTCGTATTTGGCGAGCTGGATGAAGATGATAGTGATGGCCTCATTCATATCATTGACGCCGATAAAGAGGACGAAGTACCTTTGTCCAACTTTCCGGGTACACTACCTATTTTACCAATAAGGAATACTGTACTATTTCCAGGGGTAGTTTTACCAATTACAGTAGGGCGACAAAAGTCCATTCAGTTAGTAAAAAGGGCCTATCGTGGAGACCGGATCATCGGGGTGGTCGCTCAAAAAAACAATAAAGTAGAGGAGCCTGAAATTGACGACATCTATCAAATTGGAACGGTGGCAAAGATCATAAAGATGATTGTTTTACCAGATGGAAATACCACCATTATTATCCAAGGAAAAAATCGATTCAAAATAAAGTCTTTCGCAAAAAAACAACCCTATTTCACTGCCATAGTTGAGTATGTTCAGGAGAAGTTTCTGGTTAAACATCGGAAGGAGACTAAAGCAGTAGTACAGTCTTTAAAGGATGCCGCCTCTAAGATTCTTAAACTCAATCCGGAAATACCACCTGAAGCACAAGTAGCACTGGACAACATCGAAAGTCACACGTTTTTGACTCATTTTCTCTCCTCGAATATTAATGCAGAAGTAGCGGATAAACAGCAATTATTGGAAATTGATGACGGTATGAAGCGGGCCACCTTGCTGCTTGAGCATATGCTTAATGACATTCAGATGTTGGAACTGAAAAGAGAAATCCAAAACAAGGTGCATTCTGATATTGATCAACAACAACGGGATTTTTATCTCCGTCAACAAATCAAGGTACTCCAGGATGAATTGGGTAATGAAGGCCCGGATCAAGAAGTAGAGGTATTGAGGGCCAGTGGTGATAAGAAGATCTGGCCGCCGGAAATTCATACTCACTTTAATAAGGAGCTAGACAAGATCCTCCGTTTAAATCCTGCTTCAGCTGAGTATCCGGTAGCATTTGGATATGTAGAGCTGTTCGTTGATCTACCATGGAACGATTTCACTACTGACAGTTTTGACCTTAATAAGGCCAGAAAAATACTAGACCGTGACCACTACGGCCTGGACAAAGTAAAAGACCGCATCATAGAATATCTGGCAGTATTAAAATTGAAGCAGGATATGAAGGGACCTATTTTATGCCTGTATGGACCTCCGGGAGTGGGAAAGACCTCACTTGGTAAAAGCATAGCAGAAGCTTTGAACCGTAAATATGTTCGCATGTCTCTAGGTGGAATTCATGATGAGGCTGAAGTCAGGGGGCACCGTAAAACCTATGTGGGTGCGATGCCTGGTAAAATTATCCAGAATATTAAAAAGGTTAAATCATCCAATCCGGTATTCATTCTTGATGAGATCGACAAAGTGAGGGCTGATTTCAGAGGCGACCCATCATCTGCTTTATTAGAAGTATTGGATCCGGAACAAAACAGTACGTTCACTGACAACTACCTGGAGGTACCCTATGATTTGAGTAAGGTGCTGTTCGTTGCCACCGCTAATTCTCTCGATACCGTCCATCCTGCACTAAGAGACCGTATGGAGATTATTGAAATCAGTGGGTATACCATGGAAGAGAAAGTAAAAATCGCACAGAAACATCTGGTGCCAAAACAGAAGAGGGAACATGGATTGAATGCACGGGATTTTACCTTGAATAAGGCAGCATTAGTAAAGATAGTGGAGAAATATACCCGGGAGTCAGGGGTACGGAACCTGGAAAGAGAAATCGGAACGGTGGCCCGAAAAATTGCCAAGTCGGTAGCTATGGATGAAGAGCACCAAAATCGTATTGGACCGGACCAGCTTAATGACCTTTTGGGCCCTCCTCCTTTTGACAGGGAATTGTATCAGGGAAATAAGATTCCGGGAGTAGTTACTGGATTGGCCTGGACTCAGGTAGGCGGAGAAATCTTGTTTATTGAGTCCAGCTTGAGTCGAGGGAAAGGGAAATTGACTATATCGGGTCAACTGGGCGATGTAATGAAAGAGTCTGCAATGGCAGCACTATCGTATCTGAAAGCTCAGGCTGAGCAGTTGGACATAGATTACAGGGTTTTTGACAAATATGATTTACACATTCATGTACCCGCTGGCGCCGTTCCCAAAGACGGTCCTTCAGCAGGTATTACCATGGTGACCTCCCTGGCCTCTATTTTTACCCAGCGAAAGGTTAAAGATAAAATTGCCATGACTGGAGAAATTACCTTGCGAGGAAAAGTTCTGCCGGTGGGGGGAGTAAAAGAGAAAATCCTGGCTGCAAAGAGGGCTGGCATAAAAGAAGTTATTCTCAGTAGTAGAAATAAAAAAGACATTGATGAGATAAGTGAGGTGTACCTAAAGGGTATTAAATTGCATTTTGTGGAGACGGCGCAAGAGGTAATAGATATCGCTTTACTGAAACAAAAGGCAGAAAATGCCGTCAAATTTGTATTGCCCCTTAATGCGGAGAAATAGTCATAAATATGGCGTTGAGTGCTGGTAGCTCAAAAGATTGGTTAAAGCTGGGCATTTGGATGTGGATGTTTTTCAGCTGGCATTACATGGGTGCACAGATTGGTGGCCGAAAGTCATTTCAGTTTCTAAACTTACCATCCACTGCCAGGTCTGCATCATTAGGAGGGATTAATGTCAGTAGTTGGGACCAGGATGCACAAATGTTTTTATCAAACCCAGCCCTTTTAGATAGTCTGGATGATCGGCATGCCGGTTTGACGTATCAATCTTTGGTTGCAGATATCAGTTATGGTACTTTTACCTATGTTCATGATTTCGATACGCCTGGGATATGGGGCATCGGTGTTCAGTATTTAAATTATGGTAACTTCCAGGGGTTTGACCCATCAGGGACTTCCACAGGAAGTTTTAGTGGTTCCGAATTTGCACTGATAGTTGCCTACGCCAGACCATTAGGGCCCATACAACTAGGTGCCGACTTGAAGATTATGTTCTCCGGACTGGCTGGATACAACGCCAGTGCGCTGCTACTGGATATAGGTGGAATCTTCAGGCACCCTGAACAGGACCTAACGGTGGGGCTAACGTTCAGGAATGTAGGGGTAGTGTTGTCAGATTTTACAGAAACCAGTGAATCTGAATTGCCATTTGATGTGCAACTGGGAGTTACATTTAAACCCAAACACATGCCTTTTCGTTTCAGCCTGACAGGTTACAATTTCGGGCTGTTGAATGAAACACTGTTTGACCCCACCGGAACCGGGGAAGGGACTCCAACGGAGGTAAATACCTTTGACGGAATTATGAGGCATATTGCCATAGGTACCGAAATTTTGGTCCATCGGAATTTCAATTTACGCCTGGGATACAATCATCTGGTACGGCAGGAATTGAGATTAGCGGAAACCAGTGGAGGGGCCGGGCTCTCATTTGGTTTCTTAATGCGAATAAGGAAATTTGAGCTGGCTTACACACACAGTATTTACCATGCCGGAGGCGGATATGATTACTTTACTCTGGTAGTTGATTTGAATAGTTTTATAACCAAGAAATAGATCATGTTGAATGAGAAGCAGTACCTGACCCCACGAGAGATTGTTAAGGAGTTGGACAAATACATCATCGGACAGAAAGATGCCAAACGCAATGTAGCTATTGCGTTGAGGAATAGATGGCGTCGAATGAGTGTTACTTCTGAGATGAAGAATGAGATAATACCAAATAACATTCTAATGATTGGGGCCACCGGCGTAGGGAAAACCGAGATTGCGCGTCGGTTGGCAAACCTTGCAGATGCTCCGTTTTCCAAGGTAGAGGCATCAAAGTTTACAGAGATTGGATATGTGGGCCGTGATGTGGAAAGCATGGTGCGGGATCTGGTTGAACAGTCGGTAAATTTGGTAAAAACCAGCAAACAGGAAGAGGTAATGGAGAAAGCTGCATTGTCAGTTGAGGATATCATATTAGATGCACTGATCCCGCCCATCAAATCGGGCCCCACGGTGTCCAGAATAAGCGATGAGAGCGCTGATCATCAGACACCTACAAACGACGTTGAATTAAATGAACGTACCCGTGAGCGCTTCCGGGAAAAGATCCGTAGTGGAGAATTGGATCATCGCAAGATCGAAATAAATATTAAAAAACCTGTGAATACCGGAGTGGGCATGATTGGCGGTGGTATGATGGATGAATCTTCCATGATCAACCTTCAGGAAATGATCGGTAACATGATGCCCAAAAAGAATAAAAAGCGTAAAGTCACCATCAAAGAAGCCAAGGGGATACTATTGGAAGAGGAAGCGGCCAAACTCATTGATATGGATGAGGTGAAAGACGAGGCCATACGCAAGGCTGAAAATACCGGGATCATATTCATAGATGAGATTGATAAGATCGCCGGAGGTTCAGGAAAGCACTCAGGGCCTGATGTGAGCCGGGAAGGCGTGCAGCGGGATTTGTTACCGGTGGTTGAAGGGACCGCGGTAAATACCAAATATGGAGTGATAAAGACTGATCATATACTGTTTATAGCCGCCGGTGCATTTCATGTATCCAAGCCCAGTGATCTAATCCCAGAATTGCAGGGGAGATTCCCCATCAGAGTGGAATTGGAAAACTTGACTAAAGACGATTTTTATCATATACTCAAGGAACCCAAGAACGCTTTGACCAAGCAGTACGAAGCGTTATTCAACGCCGAAGATGTTTCGCTCAGCTTTCAGGAGGAAGCACTGCACGAGATTGCAGAGATTGCTTTTAAGGTCAACGGCGACGTGGAAAATATCGGGGCCCGCAGACTACATACAGTTATGAGTCATCTGCTTAACGATCTGCTATTTGATATGCCGGATGTGCTGGCACCTAATGCTCAGGTGGTGATCACCAAAGAACTGGTTACGGAACGACTGGATAAGTTGGTTAAGACCAAAGACCTAAGCGAGTATATACTCTAGTTATTAGTTATTAGTTTTTAGTGTTTAGTTTTTAGTTAAATAACCTGCGCAATAATTTAAAATTCAAAACTCAACACTGGCAAAAAATTAATCAGAGATTAACTTTTTGCCTTTCGGCCTGCTCTTGTTGGCTAATTTAACGGCCTGGTAGGCATTGATCACTCCACCAGTTTGACTTAAGTTCCCAAATTTTTCCTGCTTATCCTTACCTGGGACATTTACTTTTTGTGAACGGTAGCTTACCGCTGATTTCAGAATGATGTTCTTTATCTCCTCTGCGTTTAAGCCTGGGAAATAGGACATAAGCAACGCTGCAACACCGGTAGTGACCGGGGCGGCCATAGATGTACCGCTGGCTTTTTGGTAATCCTGATCCGGTGCTGTAGATAAGATGTCTACTCCAGGTGCAAATATATCCACTGAGGTTTTTCCAAAGTTGGAAAATGTGGCGACCAGTTCTTCCTGTCCTTTCCAACTGACTGCACCAACCTCCAGCCAATTGTTAACGTTGGTTCCGGTGGAAGCGATGATTTTTGATGGATAGCTCTTAATTTCCTGTGTGTCATGCGCGCTATTGCCAGCTGCATGGATTAATAGTACTCCCTTGGACTCTGCGTATCTAACTGCTTTGTCTACTGCTTCTTTGTTTGGACTAAAGCGCTTGCCAAAACTCATATTAATTATATTGGCTCCATTGTCCACCGCATAAATAATGGCGTTAGCTACGTCCTTGTCCCGCTCATCTCCATTTGGCACTGCCCGCACCACCATTATCCTGACATTATCTGCTATTCCATCAACACCGGTACCGTTCATGCGGTTCGCAGCTATAATACCTGCTACGTGGGTGCCATGAAATGAAAACGTTCCTTTTACATCATTGTTTCCATATACTCTCTCATAGAGATCATCAATATTGTCGCCGATCACATTCCTGGGATTGAACTCCTGATTATAGCCATAGTTTAAGGCTGTAGTAAAATACTCATACCCTTTTTCCATTTGCTTGGAATCCAAGCCATTGTCAAACGCAGTCAATACTATGTCGCGGGCCATGATGATTTTATCATCAGGAGAATCCCAACTAGTTAGATCTTCTCTGGTGAGCTCCTCAAGATCGGTATAGGCTTTTAACAATCGTTCTGCCTTCTGGTACTGGTCATAGAATTCTTTAAATCCCGCAAACTGCCCTTCCATTTTTTCAACCGTATTATTGTATTCTTTTTGGACCTTATTGAAATACTCCCATTCGGCATCGGCTTGTTGCTGGGCTGAGTTCATTGCCGTGTATTTTTTCTGTAGCCTAACATATTCCCTGGTAAGCTCATAACTGTCGAATTCAATATTGACACCGTTCTCACCGCCCAAAAAATTCCATCCATGCACATCATCTATATATCCATTATTATCGTCATCAATGCCATTTCCTGCTACTTCACCAATGTTGGTCCATATAACCTCCTTCAGGTCCTCGTGATCAATATCAATCCCTGAGTCAATGACAGCCACCACCACGGTTTGAGATGGCCTTCCTTTCAGGAACTCGTAAGCTTTCCCGGTGCTGATTCCTGGAACGGCATCACTTTCAGGGTCTAGTAGCCACCAGCTGGTTGGGGCTGTTTTCAGTGAATCACTATCATGTATTAAAACTGCACTACTAACCGATAGGGCATTAATCGATACTAACAGGAGGATCAGTAGATTTTTCATGTTCTTTGATTTGGTCTTCTCATGCACAAAAAGGCTTCAAATATAGCTCGAAAAAGCGCGTTTTCCATAGGTTATCAGGAGGTTAATCAGGGTATGTAAGAAAATGTCTGTAATTATTGAAAGCTTATTTATAAATTGGAGTTAACAATCATTCTAATTCTTCATATTGAACTAGAATCATGTTAAAATATATGAGGATTACTCTATTAGTATTTTTGGTCTATGTTTTTTTGGGGTCCTGTCAACCAGAAAATCGTAATCCAGAACAGGTAGCGGATGTAAAACCTGTAGGTAAAGCTGTCACCAAGCAAAGGCCGCTAGCTATTGAAAATGGAAAGATCTTTGACAAAGAGGGTCGCAAATATTTATATGGTGGTGAAAAACCACATGAGCATTTCGATATTACTAACAGCAGCCTGAAAGATGAACAATTCCACTATGGAATAGGAAGAGAAAAATTTCCGGCATTGATCGAACCGCAGTTCATTTCTGTGGCACAGGCGGATACATCATTCGAATCTGAGGATCGTTTTCTTTTACTTCAAAAGGGTTCTGTAACCAAAGCATATTCTGTTCGTGATTTAACCAGGCATGAGGTGGTTAATGACGTGGTGGACGGGGAACCGGTTATGGCGGTTTATTGTATTCTGTCAGACCTAGGTGCTATTTATAATAGAAAAATTGATGGTGAAACATTTACCTTTGCGCTCACCGGCTATACTTATTTCGATAAGGACGTCTGGGACGGATTGGACGGATTTGTGTTGTGGGACAGAGAGACGGAGAGTATGTGGTGGCCTTTGACAGGTGAAGCAGTTTCCGGTAGTTTAAAAGGGACACCCATGCAGGTAATGGACCAAAAGAATTGGTCACAAACTACCTGGGAGGACATAAGTTCCAACTATAAAAACGCCCTGATATTAAAACCGGGACAGGATTTCAATCCACCGGAATCCTGGGAAAAATACCCAAATACCGGGATATTGGAAGCGGAAGGAGAGCAAATTGCTCCAAGATGGGGTGAAAACAACTCTCTAGGCGGATCATGAAGGGAGTGCTCATTAAACTGTGTCAATTTATAGTTCCCAACTCACCAATTCACTAACTCACTAATTCACTAATTCACTAACTCACTAACTCACTAACTCACTCACTCACTCACTAACTCACTAACTCAACTATCAGATCTTCCTGTTCCACTATGACCCCTGTGCCGAGATGAACCTTCTTTACTTTTCCTGAACTCAGCGCGGTCACCGAAGTTTCCATTTTCATGGCCTCAATTACGAATAACAGGTCGTTTTCCTTTACAATCTCCCCTTCACTTACATGAACCTTAGCAATACGACCTTGCAGGGGAGCGCCTATTTCGTAATCTTCCTGGGCTTTTCGGTGAACCTGACGGG
>QIEB01000313.1 GCA_003229495.1 Flammeovirgaceae bacterium | reverse complement strand
CGTACTCTTCTCACCTCATCCTCCCGCACCTCCACCGCATCGTTATCATAATTCATCCGGATATATGTAAGCACCTGGGATATCTCCTGGTCTGATAAATAGGGCAAAGGAGGCATGGTGCCAAGAAATGATTCTCCTTTTACGGTAATTGTACCTTCCAATCCATTGAGTAATATTTCAATCAATTTTCTTTTATTTCCGGTTACCCACTCTGATCCGTCAAGCGGAGGGAACCTGATCCCATCGCCTTTGCCATCAGCCATGTGACAGGCACTACAGTGGTGATTATAGATCCTGGCACCGGCCTCTGCTCTTATCGGCGTCAGGTCATCTGACACTTCGTCTGGCATTTTAATATTTGGTTGCTGTTTCCGTTGCTCCATTTTGGCCAGTTGTACAGGACCAAATGAATTTTTATCACCCTTAAACATGATCCGCCAGATTTTTCCCTCTTCACTTTCACTGATATACAGCGATCCATCCGGTCCCATGGCAATACCCATGGGACGATAGCCCGCTTGACTGGTGGTTATTATAGTATCTACTTTTGAAAAACCATCCGCAAATACCTCCCAGGGTCCTGATGGAGCCCCATCTTTGAAAGGCACAAAGCCAATAAAATATCCCGCTTGAGGATAGGGGTCCCGTATGGTAGACCCATGAAAAGCAATGAACGCACCGTCTTTATAATGCTCCGGAAACTGATCTCCCTGATAGAAATGTAAATCATTAGGCGCCCAATGACCTGGAAATCCTATTAAGGGCTGAAGATATTCATCACCATTGCCTTCTTTTTTGCCGTCACCACCATATTCCGGGCCCAGCAGTTTTTTTCCCTGCATTTGGTCGTAGTAGTAATAGGGCCACCCTGCATTGGAACCCTCGGTTACCTTTAAGAATTCCTCAGCAGGCAACATGGCGCTTTGCCAGCGCGAATATAAATCCGGCCACATTCGGTGCATATTATCACGACCATGTTGAAGAGCGTAAAGGGTATTGTCCACAGGGTTCCATTCCATACCCACTATACTCCTTATTCCGGTAGCATATCGATATCCATCTTTTTGCAATTGACCGGTTTTATTGGCATCGAACTGCCATACACCGCCGTGCCATTCCAGCTGTGGACAAGGGTCCTGGCCAGCCTCTCCCGGCCTTCTTTTATTTTCCTGACAAACATCTCCCGGGGCGCCGAAAGGTACATAAAGGTGGCCCTCCTGATCGAAAGTTATTGGCTTAGCGATGTGTTCGTAACCATGCACAGCATTCTTATAATCATCTATAACAATTACTTCTGCAGTATCCTCTGGGATAAGTTTTCCCGGAGACAGTTTGTGTCTCATGACCCTCCCTGCAGTACTAAAATATAGATACCCCTGATAGATACGCATGGCAGTTCCATAGGCCCCTACCTCACTATAGTTTCCAAACAGTTCAATTCTATCAGCCTTCCCGTCGTTATCAGTATCACGCATGGCTACATTCTCACCCGACGGACCGGGATAACGCAGTTTGACGTATATATCTCCATTGTCATTCACCGCCAGATGACGTGCCGACCCTATACTGTCCACCACCACTACAGCCTCAAAGCCATCAGGTAAAAATAATCCGCCATTATCGGGATCGCCCGGTGGCAACTCCACTTGATTACAACCGATCAGCCACACTGATAAAACCAGCCCGATAATTCCTGTAATTGTTAACTTCCTGTACATATTCAAATCACAAATCGTTAATCTATTATTCTATTGCTCTATTATTCTATTGCTCTATTGTTCTCTTGCTCTCTTGCTCTCTTGCTCTATTGCTCTCTTGCTCTATTGCTCTCTTGCTCCAACGCTAAATATATTGACATTTTTTTAATATATTATTCCTTGATATATATTCTTAGTCTTGTGTTAGTTAAAACCATACATTTCGTCCAGAACAGTACCACACAATTTGAAGGACCAAATCATGAACGAAAACAAAAAGAGCTTAAATAGAAGGAAATTCCTGGAACGCAGCGCCACAGTTCTTGGGACTGGGGTGGGTGCTTCGGTGATCAACCCAACCGAAGTTTTTAGTGCAATCTCTATAGGAAAAGCCCCAAGAAAACCGAAATCCCGGTACCTAAAATATAAGGACAAATTGGACCAGTGCTTCAGCGCAGTGCTACAGGATGTCATGGATGGCATGGGTGTAAGGGTCCAATGTATGGATCCCGCTATTAAGCCGCTCGATCCCTCCATGCGGACCTGGGGGGAGGCGATTACCATCTATGTTGAAACAGTAGCAGAGGTACCAGAGTACCCGTTCCAGAAAGAAATGCAGCTGATTGACAGCGCCAATGAGGGACATATTATCATCGCGCAATGTAATGCCCGGGAATTGTCGGCCTTCTGGGGCGGCCTGTTAACCAATGCAGCAGTAGGCCGCAAAATGTCAGGGGTCATTATTGACGGTGGTGCCAGGGACTATAATGAGATCATGGAATTAAAGTTTCCTACTTTCTGCAAGGGACTATCTCCATATGATTCCTTGGGCCGTATGGATGCCAAAGAGTACGATGTGCCGGTAGAGTGCGGTGGTATCCGGGTTAATCCAGGAGATCTTGTTTTCGGGGATGTGGATGGTATTGTGGTAGTACCTCAGGAAATAGTAGAAGAAGTGATTAATAAGGCCTGGGAAAAGATACAGGGTGAAAGTAAAGTACGCGATGAATTGCGTTCCGGAGCTGGGGTGGAGGCAACCTTCAAAAAATATGGAATACTCTGAATCAGCCGAAAAAGCACTAGAAATGAGAAAAAAAGCACAATCAACCCGGAGGAAGTTTTTAAAAACCGCGGGCATTGCCGCCCTGGCAACCAGTACCGGCGGATGCGCAAAATCACTTCAGAAAAATCAAGGCCCTGGCAAAAGAATCATGGTGGCCAAGTTCTTTGATGAAACCAACACCTTTATTCCTGAAAGTCACACTTTAGATATGGTAAAGGAAAATGCGGTTTACGGCAATGATATGCTTAACGTCAAAGCTATGGTACACGGAATACCGGGAACTTCTCTGGACGGTTTCCTTGACCTGGCAGAAATGTTCGATGTGGAACTGGTGGGTTCCATATCTGTAAAAGGAGATTTTCGTCTGATGACTGAAGAAGTTTTTGACTACGTCACCGGTCATATACTTAATACACTGGATCAATATGAAGTTGATGGCATATATGTAAGCATGCATGGGGCTGGGGTTACCGCCGGTCATGATGACCTGGAAGGAGACACTCTTGAGATCATACGCAATAAAGTAGGCCCGGATGTGCCCATAGTGTTTACCCTGGACCTTCATAGTACCCTGACTGAGAAGATGGCCCGGAATGCCGATGCAGTGAGCATCTACCGTACCTATCCTCATATTGACGCCTATGATGTGGGATATGAAGTGGGCGCCATTTTGATGGGAACTTTATTGGGTAACTTAAAACCGGTTATTGCCTTAAAACACATCCCGCTGCTGATTGGTCCTCCACTGAACGTAGTGACCGCCGACATGCCTATCAAACAAGTCTACGACCGGGCCAGGGTAATGCAACGAACCATACCCGGAGTACTGACTTGTTGCCCCGCCCAGGGATTTATGCAGCAAGACGTTCCCACCGCAGGGGCCGGTGTGATGGTTACCGTAGACGGGGACCGTGAGCTGGCTCAAAAACTGGCCGACGAGCTGGGGGAGTTGATGTTTTCGTTTCGCAAAGACTACTGGATAGACCTCCCCGGAGCCGCTGAAACCATTCGTCTGGCCAAACAGTCTGAAAAACCGGTGGCCATCTCTGACGGAGGTGACAACATTGGCGGAGGCGGAGCAGGTGATGGCACTCATCTTTTGCGAGAGATCCTAAAACAAAATGTTGATTCTGCTTTTGTACAGATTTATGATCCGGAATCGGCATTAAAAGCATACGATGCCGGCAAGGGCGCCACAATTACCCTTGATGTAGGAGGAAAGTCAAACCCGGTTTATGGTCCACCGGTGACAATTACCGGAGAGGTAACCCGGGTGTCAAAAGAGGGAGATGACTGGCATAAAGCCGCCCGTATTGATGTAAAAGAGCTCACCATTCTTTTGAATACCAAACGAATTGGACCTAATGACCAGACCAATGTTAGGGGTATGGGTATTTACCCTGAAAACTACCAGATGACTGTTTGCAAAGGTAGCTTTGCCTTCAGACCTCAATATCCCGAAAGTGTGTATCACTACATCATGAGCGCCACCCCGGGGTACGTTTCCGCAGACCTTTCTAGTTTTGAATGGAAAAGGATCAAACGCCCGATCTATCCGTTGGATGATATCTAAATGGAATTAATGCAGGTTTTGGTAGTAAATTAAAATAATTCAAGAAAAAAATTGTAATTAGTCATGCCTTAATAAAGGAAGATTTCCCTAATTGATCACCTACCAAAACACCTTTAATGAAAGCCTCTGATTTATTTATTAATGCGCTGGAAAATGAAGGCGTTGAATACATTTTTGGAATTCCCGGGGAAGAAAACCTTGATTTCCTGGATTCCCTTAAAAACTCCAGCATAAAGCTGGTGCTTACCCGCCATGAACAAGGGGCCGGATTTATGGCGGCAACCTATGGGCGGCTTACTGGTAAACCCGGAGTTTGTCTATCCACTCTAGGTCCAGGTGCTACCAATTTTACCACACCAGCCGCCTATGCACAATTGGGAGCCATGCCCATGATGATGATCACCGGGCAAAAGCCCATTAAACAATCCAAGCAAGGACGTTTTCAAATTGTGGATATTGTAGAATTGATGCGGCCCATTACCAAGTATTCAAGACAAATAGTTGATGGAAATAGAATACCGGCAATGGTAAGAGAAGCCTTTCGGGTGGCTATGGAAGAACGGCCAGGGGCGGTTCACCTGGAGTTTCCGGAGGATATCGCTGCTGAAGAAATTGGTAAAGAACGGGTTTTTGAAGTGGTAGAGAACCGAAAGCCCGTGGCAGATAACATTACCATAACCAGTGCTGCTCAAATGATTGAGGAATCAAAAATGCCGTTACTGCTAATCGGAGCTGCTGCAAACCGCGAACGAACAAGCCTGGCATTATCAGACTTTATCCATAAAACAGACATCCCGTTTTTTACCACTCAGATGGGTAAGGGGGTGGTGGATGAACGCCATTCCAATTTCATGGGTACTGCCGCGCTATCAGCAAACGATTTTATACACGCAGCCATTGACAGTGCTGACTTGATCATTAATGTAGGCCATGATATCATAGAAAAACCTCCATTTTTTATGCAAGCAAACGGAACCAAAGTCATTCACGTTAACTTTTTCCCGGCAGAAATTGATGATGTTTACTTCCCCCAACTGGTGATTGAAGGTGATATCGCTGATACTATACAGAAGTTGTCCAAAGCGGTTAATGACCTCAGTAATTGGGACCTATCGTATTTTGATCGGGTAAAAATCAATGTGGAAGACCACTTATCCAAGTATTCGAAGGACAAGCGTTTTCCCATACTTCCACAACGTTTGGTGCAAATAGTTCGGGAATCATTGCCGGATGATGGAATCGTCACTTTAGACAATGGGGTGTATAAAATATGGTTTGCTAGAAACTATGAATGTTATCAACCCAATACCTTATTGTTAGACAATGCATTAGCCACCATGGGAGCCGGATTGCCATCAGCAATACTTGCCAAAATATTGTATCCTGATCGAAAAGTGATTTCTGTAAATGGCGATGGCGGATTTATGATGAATTCCCAAGAGCTTGAAACTGCGGTGCGGTTGCGGCAAAATCTGGTGGTGATCATTCTAAATGACAGCGCTTATGGTATGATAAAGTGGAAACAGGAGGGTATGGGTTTTGCTAATTTTGGCCTGGACTACCAAAACCCTGATTTTATCCAATATGCAGAGAGCTTTGGGGCCTTTGGCCACCGGCCGAAAAGTGATGAAGAGTTTAAAACCACCCTGGATAAATGCCTGGATGACGATGGAGTACATGTGATTGATCTGGCGGTAGATTATTCACTGAATCATTCGATATTAAATGTATTGCTGAAGGAGAAAACAAAAATTTTGTAGAATTCAAAAAAATGCTAAAAGTAAAATCTCCATACCACCAAAGATTGATCAAAGAAATTCCCTTAGTAGGGAAAGAAGCGGTTGAAAAGGCACTAAGCATAGCTTATGATCTTTTTACAGATCAATCCAAATGGATCCCGGCATATGAACGAATTGCCATCCTGGAGCGGACCATTTCCATCATGAATACCCGGGTTGAAGAATTAACCAAACAGGCGGCGCTGGAAGGAGGTAAACCCTATAGGGATTCGAAAGTGGAAGTACTTCGTGCCATTAACGGGGTAAAACTGGCAGCTGAACATATATCTCAAATAAAAGGAGAACAAATCCCTATGGGGATAACAAAATCATCGGAAAATAGGTTGGCATTTACCACCCGGGAACCGATTGGAGTAGTGGCTTCAATCAGTGCGTTTAACCACCCATTGAACTTAATCATTCATCAAACAGTTACAGCTTTTGCAGCCGGATGCCCAGTGATCATTAAACCGGCTTTAACTACACCATTGTCCTGCCTGACATTTATGGACATCCTGGAAGAAGCAGGTATTCCAAAGGGTTGGTGCCAGGCGATCGTTTGTGAAAATGAAGCATCTGAACTATTGGTTGTTGATGAACGGGTTAACTATTTTTCATTTATCGGATCCTCCAAAGTTGGCTGGTACTTGCGTTCCAAACTTTCTCCCGGAACCAGATGTGCATTGGAACACGGAGGAGCTGCTCCGGTGATAGTCGAGCCGGATGCAGATTTTAGTTCCATGTTACCGTCGCTTTTGCAAGGTGGATTTTACCACGCAGGACAGGTATGTGTGTCTGTCCAGCGGGTTTTTGTTCACGAAAGTATTTGTGATTCATTGTCAAGTCAACTGGCAGAGGGCGCGAAAAAGTTAATTGTCGGAGATCCATTGGATGAAAAAACAGATGTGGGACCATTGATATTACCCAGAGAAGTAGACCGGGTAGAAATTTGGGTCAATGAGGCCATCCAGGGGGGGGCCAAACTATTGTGTGGAGGTCAGCGGATATCAGATACGTGCTATGCACCTACGGTTTTGCTGGACCCACCACCGGAAGCACGAGTTTCTAATCTTGAGATTTTTGGACCGGTAGTCTGTATATATTCTTATTCAGACCGGGATGAAGCCATCAACCTGGCCAATTCATTGAATGTCCATTTTCAGGCGGCAGTTTTTACAAATGATATCAATGTCGCATTGGACACGGTAAAAAAATTGAATGCTACCGCAGTGATGATCAATGACCACACCGCATTTCGGGTGGACTGGATGCCTTTCGGCGGAAGAGATACTTCAGGAATCGGAATGGGAGGTATTCCTTACTCAATACATGAAATGACCCGTGAAAAATTAATAGTGATTAAAAATTATAAACTATAAATTATGAAACCCAGACAGATATTTATGGTATCGTCGATATTAGTTCTTGCAGCAATAGCAGCGCTCTATACCGTTTGGCAACCCATCATTTGGTCCCTCCTTTTTTTTGGTCCGATCATTCTGATTGGATACGTAGACATGATCCAAAAAAAGCAAGCCATACGACGCAATTATCCAGTGTTAGGGAACATCAGGTATATGCTGGAAGCTATCAGACCGGAAATTATGCAGTATTTTGTGGAGACGGATATTGAGGGACGGCCTATTCCCAAGATCATGCGATCGCTCATTTACCAACGGTCTAAGAAGGCCATTGACACAGAACCTTTTGGTACCCAATTGGATGTTTATGCTTCCGGATATGAATGGATGGAGCATTCCATGCATGCAAAGAATCACCATGATTTTGAGGGAGTGGATAGGGTATTGATTGGTGGACCTGATTGCCAACAACCCTATTCCGCAAGCATCTTAAATATTTCAGCCATGAGTTTTGGGGCGTTAAGTAAAAACGCAATTATGGCCCTTAATGAAGGGGCCAAAAAAGGAGGATTTGCCCACAATACCGGAGAAGGAGGTCTCAGTCCTTATCATATCAAGGGGGGCGGAGACTTAATCTGGCAAGTTGGAACCGCTTACTTCGGGTGCCGCACCAAGGAAGGAAATTTTGATCCTGTATCTTTTAAAGAAAAGGCAGCTATCGAAAATGTAAAAATGATTGAAATAAAAATTTCGCAGGGCGCAAAACCGGGTCATGGTGGAATTTTGCCAGCGGGAAAAAACACTGAGGAAATAGCCGCCATGCGTTTGGTGGAACCTCATACCGATGTACTATCGCCGCCCAGCCACACTGCTTTTGAAGATTCCGAGGGATTAATGCATTTTATTAAGCAATTACGTGATTTGTCCGGCGGTAAGCCTGTGGGATTTAAATTGTGCGTGGGTAGAAAAGATGAATTCACAGAGATATGCGAGGCGATGCTTTCAACAGGTATTTCACCTGATTTTATTACGGTAGATGGGGGCGAAGGTGGCACGGGAGCAGCACCGGTGGAGTTTACCAATATTTTAGGCATGCCATTGCTGGATGGATTGGTATTTGTTCATGATTCACTGGTGGGATACGACCTTAAGAAGCATATAAAACTCATGGCTGCAGGGAAAATTTTTAGTGGCTATCACATGGCCCGGGCCCTGGCATTAGGCGCTGACATATGCAATAGCGCACGGGCTATGATGTTGGCATTGGGATGTATTCAATCGTTAAAATGCAATATGAATACCTGTCCGGTTGGTGTGGCTACCCAGGACAGCGTATTGACCAAAGGATTGGTAGTATCCGAAAAAGCTGAACGAGTGGCCAATTTTCATGAAGCAACCGTTAAAAGTTTCCTGGAATTAATTGCAGCGGCAGGATTTAACAAGGTGAGTGACTTGAACCGATCGCATATCAACAAAAGGGTGAATTTGAATACAGTGCTTAAGTACAACGAGATCTATCCACCAATAGAAACAGGTAGTTTGTTGACCACTACACACTCATCTTAATAGTTGGCCATTGAGCAATTTTTTGTGTTTTATGGGGAAGCGGTAAAGGGTAATTTATATCACCAGAAGTGCAATTTTTAGCTTGTAATGGTAATCCTACGCTTCATAAACCATTCATCCACCATCAAGTATAAAGAGTAACAGATACTATATGAATCTTGCTTTAGTGCAAAATATTCTTTATTTTAAACTAAAGAGCGTGATTTTTTTAGCCCTTAAATTGCACTATGAGTATATTCTACAAGCTATTTTTTGCCATTCTGTTTATTCCAGTTTCCCTGATAAGTCAGGACAATTGCACCTTGCCAAATATTACTTCTTCCTCCGGGGAAGGAGTCTATTGCCGTGGTGATAAGGTTACGCTTTCTATAAATGGGTCGCTGGGAGACACCACCCAATGGCAATGGTCGGCAGGTACCTGCCGGGCAAAACATCTTTCCAAATTCGTTTGGTACTTCCGTTGTCATCGAAGTAACCAGTAACATCAGTTACTTTGTCAGAGGGGTTGGGGGATGTGTGCCTGCCAATGGTGCTTGCCAAGAGTTCAAGATCACCCTGGATGATCAACCACCGGTGCCCAGTTGTTCAGATGACATTACGGTCATGGTCGGGGCCGAAGAAACAGAAACGGCTGTAGACTACACTATACCAGGCGCCGTTGATAACTGTCCGGGCGGAGTAAAGATAGAATTGATGGAAGGAATTCAAAGCGGTGGCATCTTTCCATTGGGAGTTACCACCGTTACCTACAGGTTTACTGATGCCAGGGGCAATTCCAGCACCTGTAGCTTTGATGTAAACGTTGAAGTAGGGGATGGCCCAACTGGACCAGTTATCACCTGTCCGGAGAATATTATAGTAGATGCAGAACCAGGCAAATGCGGGGCAATCGTGAACTATCAGGAACCCACCGCAATAGGTGATCTGAAAGTTGAACTTACCGCTGGTCTGGGAAGCGGCTCCTTTTTCCCAGTGGGAACAACCACCGAGGTTTACTCTGCTACCGATGGTGCAGGTAATTCTATGAGTTGTAAATTTAATGTTATAGTGAAAGAGATTGAAAATGGACCACCGGTTATTACGCTTTCAAAAAATTCTGTAAGAATCTGGCCTCCCAATGGCCAAAAGTTTACTGTCAATATTATAGACTATATAAAATCTGTCTCTGGCAATTGTTCTATCTCCATCGATGATGTGGTTATCTCAAAAGTCACCAGCGATGAAGAAAGGAACGGAACAGGTGATGGCAATACCCTGGACGATATTGTAATATCTGATGACTGCCAATCCGTTGACCTCCGGGCAGAAAGAAAAGGTAATGGCAATGGTCGTGTATATACTATTTATCTGGCAGTTTCCGATGGTGATGGAAATATCGATAAGGCCCAAATCATAGCCTACGTACCACATGACAACGGGAAAGGGAATGGAAATGATGGTGACAAGGATGATGACCATAAAGGAAAAGATGAGGATGATAAAAAAGAGAAAAGGAAGGGTAATAAGAAAGGCAAAAACGGTGGTGCCATAGACGATGGCCCTAAATATGTGGTACAAGGATGTGCGCCTAGTTCAGAAAGAACACCACAACAACCAGTGTTCTACAGTTATACTGAAGAAGTCTTGACCACCAGCATAAATCCCTACCCCAACCCGTTTATCAACACTTTGGATGTGAAATATACCGCTGCCATTGATGATGAAGTTTCCTTGGATCTATACAGTCTTTCTGGGATGAAAACCAAGCAGCTATTCAAAGGAGATGTGAACGCTAAACAAACCTATACCTGGCGGTTTGATGTATACGGTATGGAAAAACAAATCTATTTGCTGGTGATTAAAGGCAAGAGAACTTACGCTATCCGAAAGGTAATTAAGAACTAATTTCAAAATTTCCATTCCTGCCTACTGGATGAATTTTAGTAAATCGTAGATCATTGATCACCAGGCGTGATCACCTTCGGGTGGTCCAATATTACCGCATCTACTCCATTACGTCTGACCAGGTCATTGAATTCCGGGATATCTCTAGACAACACTTCCTCCCATGCTTTGAGACTTATATTAATTTCATTAATCACTTCATTTTTAAAAGCTACCGCTTGGTCTGTAGGCCGGTCATTACCTGTACCTCCCACTTTAGACAAAGCTGCAAGCTTGTTGTTTAACCGGATAGGAAAGTTAAGAGGATCTTGAGCACTTTGATTCTTAGTCTGGTACAACATCTCTTCTATATTATTAATTTTTGACCGCAGAGAGTCCCCTTGGGTGAAAACCTCCTTAAAAGCTTTATCTTTTTTCACTCTTTCCTGAACAAACGAGATCTGCTGCTTAGCCTGCCTCATGGCCTTAATGGCCAAATGAGTTGCTGAAAGCTTATCTTTTACTTCCTTAAGAAAATCAAATTGTGCTTGAAGGTCATCAATGGCGCTTTCGCTGCGTGGATCAACCAGAATCTCAAAATCTACATTCTGAACCTGTTCGTTGAGAGTCAAACGGGCAGAATACTTTCCTGGAACTGCCAGGGGGCCCAATGTACTTCCTTCCCATAGGACCAAACCTTCAAATTTCTCAGCTTCTTCATAACGCATATTCCAAACCATTCGGTTCATGCCAGCTTGGGGGGTCAATTCGGCCTTTTTCTGTTCCTCTTTTACCTGGTTGGTGAAAGTGCGAATCACTTCACCACCTGGTTCCAGAATATCCAAACTTAACTGATCCGTACTGTCCGATTTTTCTTTAATGAAATAATGGATCATGACCCCTCCAGGATGATTAGTGCCTGCACTCTTGGGCTTTGGTTCGAAACTGGTCCTTTGCTCTAGCCGATAACTGGCCATCGGTTGGTAAAGATGAACCTCGCTTTCGGCTATATCTTTGTTTAACTGATGTAATGGAGTTAAATCATCAATAATCCAAAAAGACCGTCCCTGAGTAGCTGCGATTAAATTATCATTCTTTATGGCTAAATCGGTAATAGGTACTATGGGTAGGTTCAACTGAAATGGTTTCCAACTGCCTCCATCGTCAAAACTAATATACATCCCGCTTTCGGTCCCTGCATAGAGTAGCCCACGTCGTTTGGGGTCAGCTCTGACTACCCTGGTGAAATGATCGATTTCCATGCCGTTGGTTATTTTGGACCAGGTGGTACCATAGTTTTCAGTTTTAAAAAGGTAGGGTTTGAAGTCCCCCATTTTGTACGAGGTGGCTGCTACATAGGCTCCTCCTTTGGTGAATGGACTGGGATCGATACTGTTAATCATAGCCCATTCTGGTAAATCATCCGGAGTTACATTTTGCCAACTATCACCTCCATTTCTGGAGACGTGAATAAGTCCGTCATCCGAACCAGCCCAAATCAGATCCTCTTCATAAGGTGACTCAAGGGCAGCAAAAATTGTACAATAGTACTCTACTGCAGTATTGTCCTTGGTAATCGGTCCGCCTGAGGGTCCTAATTTTGTTGGATCATTACGGGTCAGATCAGGACTGATCAACTCCCAGGACTGTCCCTGGTCGTAGCTAACATGAAGATGATTGGAAGCTGTGTATAGCTTTTTGGGATTATGCGGAGAAAAGAATATGGGAAAATTCCATTGAAACCGATATTTCATTCCTTCTGCCCCATGTCCCATAGGATTATCAGGCCATACGTTGACAATTCTCCTTTGATTATTGCCATGATCTACCCTCGACAGGAACCCACCGTAACTGCCCCCATAAACAATGTCATGGTTAATTGGATCTACCGCGATATGGGCGCTTTCACCTCCAGCAGTCGGTTCCCAGTCCCTTTGCGTAAGCGCTCTATCCTCAGTTCTGTGGGCTATCCGAATGGTAGAATTATCTTGTTGGGCCCCGTATATTTTGTATGGAAAGCTGTTATCCGTGGTTACCCGGTAGAATTGTGCTGTAGGTTGATTATAATAGGTAGTCCAGTTTTCCCCGCCGTCAAATGAAACCTGAGCACCGCCATCATCTCCTACCACCATTCTATCTGGGTCCTCTGGCGCAATCCAGAGATCATGATGGTCGC
>QIEB01000212.1 GCA_003229495.1 Flammeovirgaceae bacterium | reverse complement strand
ATGACCATGAAAAGATAGCTCATATTGAACACCATTTTCGGGAAATAATGAAGATTTTGGGGCTGGATCTCACCGATGACAGCCTACAGGGAACCCCTAAACGTGTCGCAAAAATGTATGTTCGAGAAATCTTCAGTGGTCTAAATCCCAAAAACAAGCCACATGCAAAATTGTTCGACAACAAGTTCAAATACAAAGAAATGCTGGTGGAAAAGGACATTACCTTTTACTCAAATTGTGAGCACCACTTTGTGCCTATAATTGGCAAAGCACATGTGGGCTATATTTCAAGTGGCAAAGTAATTGGTCTTTCAAAAATCAACCGTATTGTTCAGTATTACGCCAAAAGACCCCAGGTACAAGAACGGCTTACCATGCAAATTGCTGAAGATCTCAAATCAACTCTTAAAACTGATAGTGTCGGTGTAGTGATTGATGCCAGTCATCTTTGTGTGTCCTCACGTGGAGTAGGAGACACCAACAGCACTACGGGCACCGCCTATTTTAGCGGCAAATTCAAGGAACCTGACACTCGGGCAGAATTTTTGAATTTCATAAATACTCAATAGGCTTGCCCACACCTGGCTGCTAACAACCAACCGGTATTTTTAGTAATAATTTTAAATTCAGTGCTGTTCTTCTATCTTTGTGGGGTTTTTAGCGATTAAAATCTACTGATACAATAATATAAATTATGAGCTATTTTGTTTACGTCATTCCGGCCATGGGTATTTTGGGAATTGTTGCCCTGGTAATCAAATCTTTATGGGTTACCAAACAGGACGCAGGTGATGAAAAAATGCAGGAATTGGCCAAATATATAGCTGACGGGGCCATGGCGTTCTTACAAGCAGAATGGAAAGTGCTTTCTTACTTTGCAGTTATCACTGCCATCTTGTTGGCATACTCCGGCACCTTGGTGGACGATTCAAGTCCCATTATCGCCGTTTCGTTTCTCATTGGAGCATTTTTTTCTGCGTTAGCAGGATATATTGGTATGAAAATCGCCACCAAAGCCAACGTTCGTACTACACAGGCTGCCCGCACCAGTTTATCCAAAGCGCTAAAGGTTTCATTTACCGGTGGAGCAGTAATGGGTCTTGGGGTTGCAGGCCTGGCGGTTTTTGGGATGGGCTCATTATTTATAGTACTAACTCAAATATTTGTACCTGAGGGTATCGCTGTTACCGGAGTCGAAATGAGAACTGCCATCGAAGTTTTGGCGGGTTTTTCTTTAGGTGCTGAATCTATTGCTCTATTTGCTCGTGTTGGTGGAGGTATTTACACCAAAGCTGCTGATGTTGGAGCCGATCTGGTGGGTAAAGTTGAAGCCGGAATCCCGGAGGATGATCCCAGAAATCCTGCTACCATAGCTGATAATGTCGGGGACAATGTGGGTGATGTTGCAGGCATGGGTGCAGATCTTTTTGGATCTTATGTGGCCACCATACTAGCCTCAATGGTATTGGGACAGGAGATCGATGCTGGTGGAGATCAGTTCGGAGGTTTAAGCCCCATACTATTACCAATGGTTATTGCAGGGATGGGTCTGATCTTCTCCATTGTCGGAACCACAATGGTGAAAGTAAAAGAAGGAGGCAGCGTACAAAAAGCCCTAAATACTGGAAACTGGGGCTCTATTATACTTACCGTGATCGCCTCTTATTTTCTGGTCCATTGGATGCTTCCTGAATTTTTAGTGCATCGCGGAATCAGTTTTACTAATACCAATGTATTTTGGTCGATATTGTTAGGACTGGTAGTGGGTGCCTTGATGAGTATCATCACCGAATACTATACATCCATTGGTAAAAGGCCGGTGAACTCGATTGTCAGGCAATCATCAACAGGACACGCTACCAATATCATTGGAGGGATATCCGTGGGTATGGAGTCAACGTTACTCCCTATTATAGTATTGGCCGTTGGTATATTTGGCGCTTTTGAGCTAGCTGGTTTTTACGGAGTGGCTATTTGTGCTGCCGGAATGATGTCCACTACCGCCATGCAACTGGCAATTGACGCCTTTGGACCCATCGCTGACAATGCAGGGGGACTGGCTGAGATGAGTGGCCTACCTGAAGAAGTTAGGAACAGAACGGATATCCTTGATGCCGTTGGAAATACCACTGCCGCCGCAGGTAAAGGATTTGCAATCGCCTCCGCAGCCTTAACTGCGTTGGCATTGTTTGCGGCATTTGTGGGTATTGCAGGCATTGATAGTATTGACATCTATAAGGCAGATGTTCTGGCTGGTCTTTTTATAGGAGCTGTAATACCTTATATTTTTTCTTCGCTGGCAATTGCTGCCGTTGGCAGGGCCGCCATGGATATGGTCAATGAGGTAAGAAGACAATTCCGGGAACTGCCTGGAATTATGGAATATAAAACCCGGCCTGAATATGAAAAGTGCGTAGAAATATCTACTAAGGCTTCTATTAGGGAAATGATGGCTCCAGGAGCCATCGCCCTTATCGTCCCGGTAATAGTTGGGTTCACTTTCGGCCCTGAAGTATTGGGAGGTGTATTGGCCGGCGTTACTGTATCCGGGGTATTGCTGGGAATATTTATGAACAACGCTGGCGGGGCTTGGGACAACGCTAAAAAATCATTCGAAAAAGGTGTTGAGATCGATGGCAAAATGTACTATAAAGGTTCAGAACCACACAAAGCATCTATCACAGGGGATACTGTGGGCGACCCTTTCAAGGACACTTCCGGACCTTCTATGAATATTCTGATAAAGTTAATGTCCATTGTATCACTGATAATTGCTCCGCATATTGCAGTTTTCGATCATGAACAGTCAATGAATGAGGACCACCCCAAAGAAATCAACCTTGAAACTGAACAGAAAGCAGAACTTCAGGAACTTTAATAAAACAAAACCATGTTCTCAATAGGAGTAGGCGCTGTTCAACTCCTTTTTTCTCGCAATCCTATATCTTCACCAAGACCTGGTGTTGGTATTTAGAAAAATCGAAGTGTAAAACACCAAAAGCCTATGTATGTAAGGATTGAATTTGATAGTTTAAATTTGAAGATGGTAGTGACAGGGCACCTCGATATTGCTTTTAGTTAAAGATAAGAAAAAGTCCCGTGTTGCTTTAAAATAACCATAATCTCTGTTGTTGAATATGATAACGATTAAAAATTACCATGTAAGATTTGGATTTTGATTGCTGATTATATGCTAGTAATTGATCGATTTTAGCCGTAATTTTAGCCTTAGGTGAAGCTCAAATTTGGGTATTTCAAGAAATTGATGAAGGAATCGGTTACATTTTACTTTATAACTGTATTAACTAACGGCAGAGGCAATGAAAGATTCTGATATTCTGGTCAGGATGAGGGAAGGAGATGAGTCTGCTTTAGAGTACCTGTACCAAAAATACTATCGGATGATGATCAAATTGGTCACATCAAATAGTGGTACGGAATATGAAGCAAAAGATATCTATCAGGAAGCGCTCATTGTTTTATGGCAAAAGGCCGTAAGTGACAATTTGGTATTAACTTCAAAATTAAGCACTTATCTCTATAGTATTTGTCAAAATCTTTGGCGAAAGGAGTTGGATAGAAAAAGTAGATTGAGTAGTGAGTCTCACGATAGTACTGAGTACATGGACCACGACCGGGACGAGAGGGGTAGAATTATAAGAGAGTGCATTGGACAATTAGGAGAAACTTGTCAAAAAGTGTTGACTTATTATTATTTTGACGGAATGTCAATGAGCGATATAGCTGATAGGCTTAATTTTTCAAGTACAAACACCGCCAAAACCAAAAAATATAAATGCAAAAAACGACTGGATCAATTGGTGAAATCCATATATAAAGCCAGTGATTTCTTAGACTGACATGAGTAAATACCTAGAACATAGTGAAAACATTGCATCATACCTGGACGGCAACATGAGTCCGGATCAGATGCAGGGGTTTGAAAAGCAGCTTCATACCGACCCCGTGCTAAAGTCTGAATTCGAACTTCAGCAAGACATTATTCATTCCCTACGGGATTTTAGAAAAACCCAGTTAAAGACCCGGTTGGACCAGGTGCCTGTAAGTATGGGTCCTAACGGGCTGATGGGAATCAAGGCTGCTGCTGCCATGGTCATTACCGGAATCATTGGTTTGGGTACTTATTTATATTTTGTTACTCCTGCCGAAGCACCCAGTTCAATAACTGAAACCATAATAACTGATGACCAAGCCCAACCTCAGGATGAAGTTTTTGATGAGTTGTCAAATGAGGTAGTCGAAACCGATGAGATTATTGAAGAGACCCAGGTTGAGTCTCAGGAAATTGAAACCACATTGCCTGTCATTAACAAGCCAACAACTGACCTTCAAGCTGTATCAGCAGAAGATATCAACAAAGAAATTATCGAAGAACCTAGCCCGGTAATAAATAGTCCTACCTTGATCAATCCGGAGCTGGATGAACCAGACATTGAGGAATCTTTTGAGATACCCAACGCCGCACTTGCGCAGGAAGGGTTAATGGGCAACAATGTAGTGAAGGTTGAGACTGCCCGAAAAGATAGTGATATGTTCCACTATCAATATTACAGTGGAAAATTGTATCTCTATGGTGATTTTAGAGATAATCCTTACGAAATTCTAGAGCTGAACTCAGCAAACGGTAAGAGACTATTCATTTATTATAACAACAATTACTATAGAATAATAGATGACCAACAGGATATTACCCCATTGGAAGAACTAACCAATCCGGATATCATCAAGA
This sequence comes from Flammeovirgaceae bacterium, assembly GCA_003229495.1. GTDB lineage: Bacteria > Bacteroidota > Bacteroidia > Cytophagales > Cyclobacteriaceae > SZUA-3. The sequence goes on along the minus strand of QIEB01000212.1, from coordinate 8,410 downwards.
AGTTGGGAATTATCCAGGCCAATAAATAAGATATAAACCTTACCGCTAATCCCGCCTAAAAAAGGCGGGATTTTTTTTGACCCGTTTTTAGAGATTAATGCTTAAATTTGGGTTTATCTTTGCAACTTGGAAAAGAAGCCTACCCGTAGAAAAAAAAGACTGGGATCCTACCCATACCTTAGTGTAATTTTTAGCATCTCTCTAGCCCTATTTGTCATGGGCCTGTTTGGTTTACTATTCATTCATAGCCAAAAACTAAGTGAATTTATTAAAGAACAAATGGAGGTTCAGGTTTATCTTGACAGCCGACTTTCCGAAAGCCGGGTAATTGGCATTCAGAAAACACTTGCCAATAAAGATTTCACCCTGGTAAAGGAGAACGAACCTCAAATAGTATTCATCTCTAAGGAGAAAGCTTTGGAGAATTTTACTCTCAAAGCCGGTGAAAATCCCGAAGAATTTCTTGGGCACAACCCGCTCCGGGATGCCTATCTGGTGAAACTGAAGCCAGTGTATCAGGACAGCCTACAGCTATCACTGGTAAAATCTGAAATAGAGTCAATCAGTGGTGTATTTGAAGTGAGTTATCTTGACAATATCATCTCCGACATTAACAAAAACACTGCGAAGATTGGTCTGGTGCTGGTGGGATTTTTTACCTTACTCTTGTTAACTGTAGTGATTTTAATAAATAATACTATTAAACTAGCATTGTTTTCTCAAAGATTTCTTATTAGAAGTATGCAACTTGTTGGGGCCACCGGTAATTTCATCCAGCGACCTTTTTTATGGAGATCCATGGGCCATGGCTTTCTTTCAGGTGTTTTGGCATCGGTATTTTTATATATGCTGCTAGAATATGCAATAATTCAAATTCCGGAGCTAAGTGCACTAAGCGATATAAAGAATGTGGTGACCCTGTTTGCAGCGTTGATAATTTTAGGTGTAGCCATTGGCTTCTTCAGCACTTTGAGGGCTATAAGAAAATATTTGAAAATGTCACTTGACGAACTCTATTAATTATGAGTAATAGCGGATTACCTTTTGGAAGAAAAAACTACTTGCTGATGCTATGCGGTCTGACAATTTTGGTGATCGGCTTCATCGTAATGTCTCTCGACTCTGAACCTTATGGTTTTGGGTTTTTGGGATTAACTCTGGGCCCCATAATTGTTATGGCAGGATTTATGATCCAGTTTTTCGCCATCATGCATAATCCCCATAAAAATAAATGACCGTAGTCGATGCTATTATCCTGGGTATTGTTCAGGGATTAACAGAGTTTTTACCGATTAGCAGCAGTGGCCATATTGAGTTAGGCAGCGCCCTTCTAAAAATACCAACTAAAAACAATCTGCTTTTTTCTGTGGTGGTCCATGGGGCAACATGCTTGAGTACCATAGTAGTATTTAGAAAAGACTTGGGATTGTTGCTAAAGGATCTATTTCAGTTAAAGAAAGATGCTACTGACTATACTTTCAACCTCATTATCTCGGCTGTTCCGGTGGCGATTATAGGATTGGCCTATGACAAGGAAATCGAAGGCTTCTTTAACGGAGAAATATTGCTGGTAGGCTTTATGCTGCTAATAACAGGACTGTTTCTGGCGATGACCTACTATGCACCTCAACGTACCGGAAAAGTAACTTTGGGCAGGTCGCTGTTGATCGGGCTTTCTCAAACGGTCGCAATACTTCCAGGTATCTCGAGATCAGGAGCCACCATTTCAACTGCTCTGCTTTTGGGGGTTGAAAAAGAAAAGGCCGCTAGATTTTCTTTTCTAATGGTAATAATACCTATCATGGGAGGATCTGTTTTAAAACTATTGGACTTTTTTAAGAATCCTGAAATGGCAGAGGGCATCTCTCAACAGGTCTTGGTTTTTGGCTTTTTATCAGCATTTATCTCTGGCCTGGTGGCATGTAAGTGGATGATTTCCATAATAAAAAAAGGGAAACTCATTTATTTTGCATTCTATTGTTTTGTTGTTGGTAGCATCGCAATTCTAATGTCCTTATGATCGACCCACGACAGATTCAGGATGGAAGTATGCTAATGATAAATAAACCATTTAGATGGACCTCGTTCGATGTGGTTAAAAAACTACGGGGTGCGTTAGGCGTTAAAAAAATCGGACACGCCGGCACCCTGGATCCTTTGGCCACAGGTTTGTTGATTCTTTGTACTGGAAAACTGACCAAAGAACTCAATAATTATCAAGCTCTTGAAAAAGAATATGTAGGAACCTTAATGCTGGGTAAAACCACACCATCTATTGATCTTGAAACTGATTTTGATTCACATCAGGATACATCACACCTTACCAAAGAACAGGTGGTTAACGCTGCTAATGAATTTATTGGCAGCATTCAACAGATCCCACCAAGTTATTCCGCGGTAAAGGTAGATGGACAGCGAGTTTACCACAAAGCCAGGAGAGGACAAATGGTGGTACCGCCACCGAGAACAGTAGAAATCACTGAATTTAAAATTACCAATTGTGCAATCCCGGAGGTTAAATTTAGGGTTATTTGCTCGAAAGGTACTTATATCCGGAGTTTGGTACGAGATTTTGGAGCAAAGCTAAACACAGGGGCCTATCTATCAAGTTTAGTCCGTACAAGAATAGGTCCTTATTCACTTTCAGAGGCATATGAACTTGCAGAGCTGTTAGAAAAATTACCTTCTGGTACTAAATGAGCCTATGCGCATCTATCACGGTATTCAGGAATTTGAAAAAATCAAATATCCAGTTGTCACCAGCGGAACCTTCGATGGGGTACATGTAGGCCATCAGAAAATCTTAAGAAGGGTAAACCAAATGGCCCGGTCAAAAGGAGGAGAAACTGTGCTTCTTACCTTCTGGCCCCATCCTAAATTCGTTTTGAATCCCGGCAGTCCCATGAAACTGCTAAACACGTTTCAAGAGAAAGCTGCCCACTTAAAAACATTAGGCATTGATCATTTAATTAGGATTCCATTTACTCAAAAATTTTCCCAAATGACCTCCGAGGAATTCGTGAAAACCATTTTGGTAGAAAAAATCGGCACCCGACAACTGGTAATCGGATACAACCACCGCTTTGGTAAGAATCGGGAAGGGAGTTTTAGATACCTTCAGGAAAATGGCTCAGCATACGGATTTGAAGTGGTTGAAATCTCAAGAAAGGACGTAGATCATATCGCGGTAAGCTCTACCAAGATCCGGGAGCATATTTTGAGCCATCAAATACATCTGGCCAACACACTACTTGGCAGACCCTATGAATTTTCCGGTAAAGTAGTAAGAGGTCAACAAATAGGAAGAAAAATTGGATTTCCTACCGCCAATATTGAAATTAGTGAGAAATACAAACTATTGCCTTCCGACGGTTCATATGCTGTACAGGCTCATGTTCGGGGTACTAAGAAGCATGGCATGATGAATATAGGGGTTAAGCCTACTCTGGGAAATCAACCCAGAAGTATTGAAGTAAACATATTCGACTTCAAAAATGAAATTTACGGAGAAGAGTTAAAAGTTGAAGTGATAAAGCAAATACGGCCGGAGATGAAGTTTAAAAATCTTAAAGAATTGACCAGTCAACTGCTGCTTGATAGTCAGGAAGCCCGGACCATTTTGACTGAGGAACATTAATTAGAAAATTCCATGATTAATAAGGTTGTTGAAAATGCCGAGGTAGCAGTGCGGAATATCAAAGACTATAATGTAATAATGTTAGGAGGATTTGGGCTATGCGGCATACCCGAAAATTGCATCACCGCCATCTTGAAATTAGGCGTAAAAGGATTAACCTGTATTTCAAACAATGCAGGGGTTGATGACTTTGGAATTGGACTGCTGCTACAAACCAGACAGGTAGATAAGATGATCTCATCTTATGTAGGTGAGAATGCCGAGTTTGAACGTCAACTGCTGGCTGGTGAACTTCAAGTGGAACTTCTTCCTCAAGGAACTTTAGCTGAACGAATCAGGGCTGGAGGTGCTGGAATACCAGCATTCTTTACGCCAGCTGGAGTTGGAACAGAGGTGGGCCAGGGTAAAGAAGTGAGGACTTTTAATGGAAAAGACTACCTGTTGGAATTCTGGCTGAAGGCTGACTTTTCATTAGTAAAAGCCTGGAAAGGGGATACAGCCGGCAATTTGATCTTTAAAGGAACTGCTCGGAATTTTAATCCAATGATGGCGACGGCAGGCAATATTACCATTGCTGAAGTAGAAGAGTTAGTGCCGGAAGGATCTCTGGATCCCAATCAAATTCATACACCGGGAATTTATGTTCAAAAAATTTTCCAGGGGACCAATTATGAAAAACGCATCGAACAATATACTACCAGCAGTTAAACTTTAAGGACATCCAAAATGGCTCTAGATAAAATCGGTATTGCCAAAAGAATCGCCCAGGAAATACAAACCGGATGGTATATAAATTTAGGTATCGGAATACCCACTTTGGTGGCCAACTACCTTCCGGAAGCTGTTGAAGTGGTATTGCAATCAGAAAATGGATTATTAGGGATCGGGCCCTTTCCTGGTAAAAATGAAGTAGACCCGGACCTGATCAACGCCGGGAAGCAGACCATCACCATGCTCAATGGATCTTCCCTGTTTAGTTCTGCTGAAAGCTTTGGAATGATTAGAGGTGAGCATATTAATCTCACCATACTTGGGGCTATGGAAGTTTCTGAAAACGGTGATATCGCCAACTGGAAGATACCAGGAAAAATGGTAAAGGGGATGGGTGGCGCCATGGACCTGGTTGCCTCTGCTAAAAACATAATTGTTGCCATGCAACACGTTAGTCGCTCAGGAGATTCTAAGCTGCTGAAGGAATGTACCCTTCCAATTACCGGATTGAGGTGTGTTAAGAAAATAGTAACAGACCTTGCAGTACTGGAGATCTCACCAGGCGAAGGCTTTCGGCTATTGGAAAGAGCCCCTGGTATCTCTGTAGAAGAAATTAAGCATGCTACCGCAGGCAAAATACTGGTAACAGGTGATGTACCTGAAATGACCATCAATTAACTAATTGAATACTCTTAGTGAAAAAATCTGAAATAAACTTTACCATCGAACTTGACGATGACAATATTCCCCATAAGATTTACTGGCAAGCCACTGACCAGCCGGGAAACGGACCCACAGAAACTAAATCACTGGCGATCTCTCTCTGGGACCATCAACAACTAAACACCCTGCGTATTGACCTATGGACCAAAGACATGCCTGTCAATGAAATGAAGAGATTCTATGTAGATGCCATGGGGGGTATGGCACAAAACATGCTGAACGCAACAGGAGATAAATTTATGTCGCAGGAACTAAACGCCCTGTGTGATAAATTTGTAGAATATCTGCGTAAGGAAGGCTCAGAAAACCCGGAATAGCCAGATTCCTTGATTTTTAGTCTACTGATTTATCGAAATACCAATTTTTTATATAAATTGTATTAATGCATACCACTGAAGTTGCATTATTGCGATTCTTGCGAATATTCTGGCCAACAATTGGCAAATTATTAATGCACAAAGCATAAACCTATGAGAAATCACTACCTTTTACTATCACTGAGTATTTCATTGTTGATGGCCATCGGCACCGCATCAACCGTAAACGCCCAAACTTCCGTATCCGGAAATGTATCAGAAGCAGAAACAGGTGAGCCACTGATCGGTGTAAACATTGTGGTTAAAGACCAGGTGGTAGGTACTATAACAAATATTGATGGCAATTTTGATCTTTCGATCCAACAGTCTCCTCCCTTTATCCTACGTATATCAATGATTGGGTTTGTCACCCAGGAAGTCGATATTACTCAAAGTGAAGTGACCGGACTATCCCTCCAATTATCGGAAAATGTACTGTTGGGACAGGAAATTGTAATCTCTGCATCCAGGATTGAAGAAGGCATCATGGAATCACCTGTTACCGTTGAGAAAATGGACATCCTGGCCATTCAGCAATCTGCAGCCCCTAATTTTTTTGAATCCATCTCTCATTTAAAGGGAGTGACTACCAGTACCGGAAGTCTTACTTTTAACTCCATTAACACCCGGGGATTCGCTACCATTGCCAATGTTCGGTTTGTAACCCTGGTAGACGGAATGGATATTTCCGCCCCTTTGTTGAATTTCCCCACTGGCAACCTGATAGGAATTTCGGAATTAGATGCTGAAAGCGTGGAACTGGTCCCTGGCGCTGCCTCTGCCTTATATGGTCCTAATGCTTTTAACGGGATACTTTTTATGAATAGTAAAAGCCCCTTTGATTACCAGGGTCTTAGCGCCCAGATGAAGATTGGGGTTACTGATTCTGAAGCTGGGGGAACAGACCCATTGTACAACTTCGGATTTCGATATGCTAAATCGTTCAACAATAGGTTTGCCTTCAAAGTCAATTTCAACATTCTAACCGCCACAGATTGGATTGGTAATGATTATACCAACGACCGTGTCATTCCCGGCAACCCCGAGGGCGCTCCTAATTTTGACGGATTGAACACCTACGGGGATGAAGCGGTAATCGCCGGAAGCATTGCGGCCTTGACCGGTATTCCGGAGCTGGCCCCTCTGGGTAATATCGACATACGAAGAACGGGATTCAAGGAAGAAGTGCTGCTTGAGAATAGAGACGCCAAAAGCATCAAAGCCGATGTGGCGCTTCACTACCGGTTGAATGATAAGGTAGAAGTCCTCTACAACTATCGTTTCGGATTGGGAAGCTCCATCTATCAGGGATCGGCAAAATTTGTTCTTAGGGACTTTACACAACAATTTAATAAACTGGAAGTTAGAGGTGATAACTTCTTTGTACGGGTCTACCATACTCAAACGGACGACGCCGATTCTTACAATATGGATGCTCTGGGCGCATTTACCAATGAACGTATTTCTCCTACAGCTGCACAATGGGCACCCACTTATATCGGTACTTATGTTGCTGCTATTCAGGGGCTTATACCAGGAGTCCCAGCTGGAGATAAGGACATCGCACACTCCACTGCCCGTACCGTATCTGATGCTGGACGTAATGCGCTAACACCTGCGGAGTTGCAGGGGTTTATTGATGCTACCCGGAAAGCTAATCTACAAATTGATCAGAACGGGGCAGGTTTTATTGAGGGATCCAGGCTGTTACACGCGGAAGCCAACTACAACTTTAAGAATCAGGTTGATTGGGCCGAATTGCAAGTGGGAGGTAATTTTAGAAGATACAGTATATTTTCAGGAGGGACCATTTTCGATGAAAACATGAATGAGGACGGTTCATTTGACCGGGTGAACATCAGTGAGTGGGGGGCATACTTTCAAATCGGCAAACAACTTGGCGATTTAAAACTAACCGGCTCTCTACGTTATGACAAGAATGAAAATTTTGATGGGCAGCTAAACCCACGATTCTCTGCGGTATATAATGTAAACTCTAAACATCATATAAGGGCCTCGTTTCAGACAGGGTTTAGAAATCCTGATTCTCAGGCCCAGTTTATTTGGTTTCCAACCGCCGCTGGTATTCTGGTGGGCAGTACTGAAGAAAATGCCGCCCGCTATGGTATACATAATGGCGGAGCGCTGGATCCCAAAACCCTTGCACCTTTAGATATTGGCTTTGTTGAACCAGAAGAATTGACAGCCATTGAAATTGGTTATAAAGGGATAATAGCAGATCAGGTGATGGTAGATATCAATTATTACCACAATAATTACAAAAACTTTATCGCCAACAGGCCAATATTAAGTGCCGGCCCCGTAGTACGTCGTGGAGATACCCTCAGGAATGCCATTGGTGGAATAAATATTCTAATGAATCCTTATGTAAATGTGTCGGAAGACATTAGTTCAGACGGAATTGGGATTGGTCTCACCTGGAACATTGGTAATGGATATACCCTAGGTGGAAGCTACAATTGGGCTGATTTTACTGTTGACGCGCAAGTTACCGAGGGTTTTCTGGCAGGATTTAACACGCCCGAACATAAATTTAATGTCAATTTTGGCAATCGAAATATTGGGAATAACATCGGTTTCTACGTGGCCTTTCGTTGGCAAGATGATTTCCTATGGGAATCAACCTTTGGAACGGGAGTTATTCCTGAGTACGGAGTATTCGATTTACAGTTGAATTATAAAGTAGAGGCCATCAAATCGGTGGTAAAAGTGGGAGGCACCAATTTGTTCTCCGGAGATTATCGCACCAATATTGGGGCAGGTTTTGTGGGCTCCCAATACTATGTTGCCATCACATTTGATCAATTTCTGAATTAAAAAGAACGTATAAGATGAGAAGCTATAAATATATCTATCTGTTAATGGGTTTTGTACTGGCATTGGGGTCTTGTGAACAGGAGTTTCCAATAATACCTCCCCCAGATGGCCCCGGCACTCCTGTTCAACCGCTCCCACCCAGCGC
>QIEB01000418.1 GCA_003229495.1 Flammeovirgaceae bacterium | reverse complement strand
CATTTTACAAAAATGACCTCACCGGCGCTTTAGCTTTATATCAGTTAGAATCAAAAGGACTCCCTTTTGAAAGCTATCAATTGGCTTATACACCAACCCTTATTGCCGATCTTTTTGGCGCAAAGGTAGATGCTGCCCTGATGCTGGAAGGTAAATTCGCCCATAGCGAGGGTGATGATAACTGGTGGATTCGTTCGGGAACTACTCAGTTTATTGAAGGGGTAGAAACCGCAACTGATGCTCAAAATCGCTTCTATATGCCAATTTCCTATACCGATCCCTATGGCGCTAAAACGCAGGTGAAGTATTACAGCAATTACTTCCTTTTTATTGAAGAAACAGAAGATTCATTAGGCAATAGGTCAAAAGTTGATCTTTTTAATTTCCGTACCCTTTCACCGAAAAGAATGAAAGATCCTAATGACAATTATTCAGAAGTATTGGTGGATGAGCTGGGTTTGGTTAAAGCCACGGCTGTATTTGGTAAAGGCAATGAAGCCGATGACCTCACAGGATTGAATGAGTTTTCCTCTCCTGCTGAAATTACACTGGTCAATGATTTCTTCAATGCACCGGCTTCTGATGTATTGGTTGCGCATGGAAAGAATTTATTGCACCATGCTACAGCAAGATTTGTCTATGACTTTGATGCATATAATACTTCTGGAAAACCTGTGGTAGTTGCCTCCATTGTTAGGGAAGAGCATTTTCAGAAAAACAACAACTCATTCATTCAGGTTAGCTTTGAATATTCCAACGGGCTTGGGCAGGTGGTGATGAAAAAAGCACAGGCGGAGCCCGGACTTGCTAAACAAGTGTCAGTCAACCCTGATGAAACCTATACCATTTCCGAAATTGACACTTCCACTCTCGTCCCAAAACAGCTTCGCTGGATAGGCAACGGCAGAACGGTACTGAACAATAAAGGCAATGCTGTAAAACAATACGAACCCTATTTCTCGGTAACGCATCAATACGAAGACCTGAAAGAGTTGGTAGAAACAGGTGTTACACCCATCCTATATTACGATGCTATGGGGCGGCTTATCAAAACCGAAATGCCTGACAATACTTTCTCAAAAACTGAATTTGATTCATGGAAGCAAAGCATCTATGACCCTAACGATACGGTATTGGAATCTTCCTGGTATCATAACCGCACCAATCGCCTGATAGATGCCGAATTGACAGCAGCAGGCAAAGACCCCTGGAGAGAAAAAATAGCTGCCGACAAAGCCGCCAAACACGGCAATACCCCTGCCATGATGTATGTTGATACGATAGGCAGGCCGGTTTTGCAGATAGAACACAATAAAGACGCTGCGGATGCGGATGTTTATTATCACACTAAAACCAGGATAGGGATTGAAGGCAACCTGCGCAGTGTAACCGATGCCCGTAACAATGTGGTGATGCAATACAAATATGATATGCTGGGCAATCAGGTGTATCAAAACAGTATGGATGCCGGGCAGCGATGGTTGTTAATCAATGTTCTCGGAAACCCCTTACGTACCTGGGATGAACGCAATCATGAGTTTCAGTATTCTTACGACATCCTACAACGACCTACGCAAAGCAAAGTAATAGGCGGTGATGACACTACCCCGTTGGATAATGTTTTTGACAGAGTTTTTTACGGAGAAACAGAAGCCAATCCTGAACTGAAAAATCTCAGAGGACAGGCTGTAAAACATTACGACACAGGCGGAGTGATAGAAACACCTGAATACGACTTCAAAGGTCAGCCTACATCAACGACCAGAAAGTTATTCAAAAACTATAAAGCCGTTGCCAACTGGATAGATGCTAACCTGACATCAGACTTTGAAGCTGATTCATATACTTTTATCACAGAAACAGATGCTCTCGGCAGAATTACTGAACAAACCGCGCCCGATGGGAGCATTATTACCCCTTCGTACAACGAAGCAGGATTGCTCAATGGTGAAAGAGTTACCCATGCCGACCCTGCCATTACCACTGCCTATGTCAAAGACATTGACTACAATGAGAAAGGACAGCGCAATAAAATCATTTATGGCAATGATGTCATTACCAGATTTTATTACGATAAAGAGACCTTCCGGCTCAAGCGTTTAGAAACCAAAAGACAAAACAACGATCCTTTGCAGGATTGGTATTATACCTTCGACCCTGTTGGGAATATCAGCCATATAGAAGACAAAAACATACCGGTACTGTTTTTTGACAACCAAAAAGTCACGGGAATATCAACCTACACCTATGATGCCCTATACCGCCTAATAGAAGCTACCGGCAGGGAAAACAATACCCCACTTTCCTTTGACAGCAGAGACAACTGGAACGATGCTGCTTTTACGCACTCCTTGAACCCGGGCGACCCGATGGCAGTGCGGAATTATACACAACAATACCAATACGATGGTGTGGGAAATATCCTGCAAATGAGGCATCAGGCAGCCGGTAACAACTGGACAAGAAACTACAACTACCTGGCTGCAAATAACAGGTTGATTAGTACCCAAATAGGCTCAGAAACTTATACCTACCCACACCATGCCCGGCATGGCTTTATGGCTGCCATGCCGCATTTGGAAGACATGGGCTGGAACTTTAAAGAAGAACTGATAAAAACCATACGCCAGAAACGCACCGATGGCGGCACACCCGAAACTACCTATTACCAATACGATGGACAGGGGCAACGTATCAGAAAAATTACTGAAAACCAGGCCGATGTAGGAAATACACCTGGTAAAAAAGAAGAACGAATTTACATCGCAGGTTACGAACTCTATAAAAAACACAGCGGTACAGATGCAGGGTTGGAACGTATCAGCCTGAGCCTGATGGATAAGCAACACCGTTTTGTGATGATAGAGACCCGAAACGATGTGGATGACGGCACTGAAAAACATCTGGTACGCTACCAACTGCATAACCATCTCGATTCTGCCAGTTTAGAGTTGGACGGAACAAACAATGCAAAGGTTATCAGTTACGAAGAATACCATCCCTTTGGCACCACCGCCTACCAGGCCAAAAACTCAGTCATAAAATCTACAGCCAAACGCTACCGCTATACAGGCATGGAACGGGATGAAGAGAGTGGATTGGAATACCACGGTGCGCGGTATTACGTGGCGTGGCTGGGACGGTGGACGAGTACAGATCCGTCAGGATTGGTCGATGGTACAAATATCTACTCCTACGTTTGTAATAATTCGTCAAATTACAATGACCCAACAGGGAAGGAACTGCGCGTTACAGATAGTGAACGTAGAGCTATCCGACTCTTTTATGGTGCAGAGAACGTTACCTTCACACCAGTTGGTTGGTGGACAACAACTTACCAGGTCTCAGTTACAGGGGCTGGGTATCGACACATGGCAAGGTACGTCAGGGAAAATGGTGGAGGTGCAGAGTTTGCAGAGCGATTAAATAGAGCAATTGTCAACCCATTCTATCGTTATCCTTCGTTGAGTAGTGTCCAAACGGGTAAAGGACGTGAGTGGATCGGGCAGGAATATGAAGGGATGAGAGTTCCCGGAGACAGAGGTCGGGGTGGCAACGCAATGGTTATATCTTCTCCGGAAGATAGTTTTGGCATGGCTAATGTAGGAGGTTTTACGATTCCTACAACGCGGTACGATTTTACAACTGCGTACCATGCACGGGCTGTTGCCGATATGATTATTAGGAACATACCGCAAATAGCCCTCATAGCTATTACAGTGGCAACTCCCTGGCCCGGAGACGAAGAAGCGGCAGTCGCGGGTGGGGGAGCATCTACACTTGGTCGTGCCTCCCGTATGCGTGGGGGACGTGTGCTTTCACCCCGAAGTGCTCCTATACGCGCTCCCTTACGCAGCCCTTCTATACCTCGGCTTTCAACTGCACCAACAGTTCCTCCAGCCTCTAGTCCAATTGTACCAGGCGGTGGCCTATCTGCTCATGAAGCTGCTGGAGGCCATTTACTATCAAGGCATGTAAGTCTAACTGAAGCACAATTACTACAAAGACTCGCAGATCAACCACATATATCTGGAGCATCATCGTTTTTTAGTAGTACAACCGCAGAGGCAGCAGTATCAACAGCTATAGATGCAAATCAGGCGACTATTAGTTCTTGGTTATCAGGAAGTGCTAATAGATTAGCAATTAATCATACTTTATCCAGTCCCGTGGGTATCAGCGTTAGCAGAGGTGCAACCAGTGCCGTAAGAGCATCAAGCGTAAGGGTTGTACTACAACGTGATCCATCTTTTTCCATTGGCTACCGTATCGTTACAGGATTTCCAAGATGAATACTGAAAAATACCAAACCCTATATCAATTTCTTAGTGGTTATTTTCATCAGGATTGGCCGGAAGAATTCGGCACTGTCGAGGAAGTTATTAAGGCTTTTATTATTAATGAGCCTGAAGTAATTAGACGTAAAGCCCATTCAGAGTTAGAACATTTAATATACGACATTGGAAATAGAAAAGTCGATCAAACTATACTGGATGAGCTTGGCTGTTATTACAATCCAGAAGTTGATGGTGTGACTATTTTGGATTGGCTGCAATTTCTTTGCAGCAAACTAGCGTGAGTTTATTATGCATATCCAATAAGATCACGAACAGCCAGGCAGGGTACATTCTATGCACCACAACCAGTGATTTCAAATGACAAATAAACAATTAAATTAAAGAGGAGGAATCCCATGGCAAAGCAAACGGAAAATCAACAACCAAACCTCGTTCTCGGACGGGTGGTTGACCAACTCAACCGCCCATTGGCAAATCTCATCGTGCAGGCATATGACAGGGACATGCGCAGTGTAGAACTATTAGGTGAAAGTATCACCGACAGAGAGGGTAAATACGAAATCACCTGGCTGCACAGTCAGTTGAGCGGCAGGGGCAAAAAAGAAGCGGATATTGCCATTAAGGTTTTGACACGGGAAAAGAAAACCCTGCTTTTCGCGTCAGACGTGGATTCGGTAAGGTTTAATGCTTTGCCAAGAGAAGAGATCAACATCACTATTGAAACGGCTATAAAGTCTGAAGTGGTGGAGTATGACCATATCTTAAAAGAGGTTAGTTTTCTTGCCAATAAAGTCGCCGTCACCGACTTGCAGGAAAATGAAAAACACAGAGACATTACCTTCCTCTCCAAAGAGGCGGAAATTCCGGAAGAGAAAATAGAACATATGGTCGTGGCTCACCGTCTTGGTGCAGAATCAAAAATTGATCCCGCTTTCTTTTATGTCCTCTTGCGTAAAAACACCCTGCTAAAAAACGACTTTGCCAGATCATTCCATGTAAGGTTGGTGATAGACATCAACACTGAGATACAGCCATTGCTATATGATGCGGCATTAGCTGACCCAAAAAACATTCAGCGTGACGTGGAATCTGCCGTGAAAGAAATGATTGTCTCTGCCAAAGTAGCCAAAGAATGCAAACAAAATGTGGAGCAATTGCAACAATACAGAAAGAAGGCGGAAGAATACTATAAAAATGAGCATCCACGAAAAGCGCTTAACATCATCAGCCGCTTTGTGCTGGAAGATAAAATCAGCGAAATGGGCAAACTCTTCCAGGAAAATAAAAACGACCTGAATGTTTTTCTCAAAAAAGTTACGGACGATTCTTTTTTCAAAAGTGATGATAAAGCAAAAGAAGCAAAAGTATCTATTGAATTGGGTGAGTTATTAGGTTTTGATGAGGAAATCATATCCCAGGTAAAGGAATCGCAAAAAATCAGAAAACCGGAAGATCTAAAAAAACTGGCGGCTATGAACAAGGCCGGATGGAAAGAAGTGCTTAGGAAGTCGGCAGACAAAATGGATTTAGCCGGCAAACCTCTGGATAAAAAACTAATTGAACTACATGCCTCTTCTCTGGTTCGTAAAATGGAGAAAGAATATCCAACAGTTGCTTTTTCGGCTCAATTAGCCAGAGAGAAAAAAGCCATTTTCAAAAATCAGGATGCCATCAAAGAATTTTTTACAAAACACGATGATTTCGATTTACAGCACAGCAACATTGATCTTTTCCTGAAAGAGAAAAAACTGGCTACAAAGAAAAATGAAACCATGCGGGAAGAATTAAAATCCTTACAACGCATTTTTAAATTAGTTCCTCACTACGGTAAAACCAATGCCCTTCTAAAACAGGATATACATTCAGCGCAAAGCATTTCTGCTATAGGCGAAACCCGCTTTATAAAAGAAATAGCCCCCAAGGCGGGAATTAATACTAAAGAAGCCAAAGAAATTTTCAGAAGAGCAGAACGCACCAACACGGCTGCCATGTTCATAGTTGGTGAACTACAGGATACGATGCGCGCTATGGATGTCCCGGCTTTAGAAATGAAATCCCTTGCCATGAAATTGGAGGCGGTAAGCAAAGACTTCCCCAACCTGAAATCACTCTTCAAACTTACCGATACCTGTGCCTGCGAACATTGCCGTTCCGTGTATAGTCCGGCAGCTTATTTAGTAGAGATATTACAGTTTTTGGATAAGAGGAGTGTAGTTGATCTAACAATACCGCCACCGCCGCCTCCTGATGTTCGTCCTACAATAAAAGTTGCTAAAGATATTTTGTTTGAACGAAGGACAGATTTAGGTGAAATTGACCTGGGATGTGAAAACGCCAAAACTCCGGTTCCCTATATTGACCTGGTGTGCGAATTGCTGGAAGAAGCAGTTGCCCCCGATGCGGGTATAGATTACACCGGAAATCTTTCAGATGGAGCGGACCCGTTGAAAGGTAACATATCCAATTCTCTGCTCACTGCCTTGCTATCTGCGAGTATGCCTGTAACCGATCAAGCACAAATTTTTGAAACAGAAACATCCACGGGCTCATCTGCGACACTGCCCCATTATTTGCGGGATAAAAAAGCGGTTTGCAAAATCATCAATACCGGAGGAAATAATTATAAAGTATTCCGGTTGCGACAAACACTATCACCAGAAGAAGAGTTAGCGGCTGCGCCCGAATATGTGAATACGGCTACTTACAATACTTTAAAAGGAGCCAATTACGCTTTTGAGCTGCCTTTTGATTTAGACCATGCCGAAGCCAAAGCTTATTTCACTCGCTTTGATATTTCGAGAGCAACACTCATGGAAGATTTTCAATCGGCGGGAAACCCTACTGATGAAGCCATTGCAGCAGAGAAGTTGGGATTAACCGATGCTGAAAGAAATCTGATAGTAACACCTAAAGCCAATTTGATTGACCAGCAATCCTATTGGAATGCTCCCGCCCAGTGGGATACGCCTCCCATTATGGGGAATGTCTTGGATTATATGACAAGGGTTGATCATTTTCTGGATAAAACCGGTCTTGCCTACAAGGATTTGGATTTACTACTTTCTTTAAGTTTTATTGACCCTGCAAACAATCTTTTCATCAAGCATCTTGATCTCACCTGCGATACCGAACAAAAAGAAATAGCCAATCTGGATGATGCGGCATTAGATCGAATACATCGTTTTCTGAGGCTGCAAAAGAAAACAGGCTGGAAATTGGAAGTATTGAATGAAATTATTTCACAAGCTAACCTTGGCAATGGGCAACTCAATGATGCATGCTTAATCAAATCAGCAGATTTAGTAAGACTTTCCGAAGAAACAGGCATCAAATTAGACGAGCTGATTGGGTTTTACGGTGAAATACCCCATAAGGTATTAAATGATGAAGCACCAACGCCACTTTATCACCAGATTTTCCTGAATAAAGCTAAAAATGGTTTTATTGACGAAGGGTTATTACCCGAAAAAGTTGATGGCTCTCAATTGCTGAGCAATTTCAAAACCAGCATTTCGGTTTGCCTGCAAATAAAAGAGCAGGATTTGGATAAGTTATTGCCGCTGCTACCGGACGGTAACTTAACTTTTTCCAACCTGAGTTACCTGTTTGCCGCTTCAAGGCTGATGAAGAAACTGAAGCTTAAAGCTGATGATTTCGTGATACTTGTTGAACTCACCGGACTGAACATATCCGATTTGCCCGAAAAGACATTGGAATTTGTAGAAGCAGTTACTGATTTAAAAAAATCTCCTTTAAAAACAGCGGATGTAAAATTCATGCTCCGGCATGAAGCGACCAATCTTGCTGACCGGGAAATCAAAGATGATAAGATTACCCAAATACTGGAGAAATTACAAAAGGATTACCAGAGTAATTTCACGGCAAACAAGTCTCCTTTTGATGACAATTTATCCGCAGATGAGCAGAAAGAAACATTGCAAACTGCTTTATCCAAACTGAGGGGCATTGAAGAGGAAGATGTAAAAACCTTTATTAAATTCATTGACAGGGACTGGGCGTCAGCAAATGCTGCAAAGACATTTACGGATGACAAACTAAACGGCTTATTTGATACAGCATCTGTTAAAATCGGTATTGATGCTTTAGCAGCAGCGCCCGGCCCTGATATCAGTAATGAACAGAAGGATTTAATAAAATCCTTTTTAGATGCAATAGCAGATTATCAGCTTCATTTTGGTAAGCTATCTATCCTTGAACAAACACTTGCCAAAACTTTTAAGGCAGATTCGGAGCTGGTGAAGATTGCTTTGAAATATGCCATATTAAAACAGCCTGCCCCCGGCACCAGTCTCCTATCGGATATCCTGCTTTCAAATACCCTTATTGATGTGGATGTTACACATACAATCCCTGTTTTGCCGGCCATTACCAGCGCTGCTTTTGCTGATCAGTATCGTGCTATTAAGCTGCTGCATAAGTTGTTTCCTTTGGTAAACTCTTTCAAATTAGCGAATCAGGATGTAGAGTGGTTCTTTGAAAATAATACAGCATTGGGATGGCTTATGTGGGATGACATCCCGTATGAAGCCGGGCAGACAGCGATTGATTATGCCAAATATGCTGCTTTTGCAGAAATGATTGACTTGACAAAACAATTGACACCTGTGCCCAACCCGGCAGATGCAGAGCATCCAATTACTTTCCTCACTATTACAGAAATGCTCTTACCCGCCAGCGTCACTACCCGACTTCAATTTCTGGAGGCTTTTTCATTATTGACAGGATACAACAAAGAAGATGTGGATGCAATTGATGCCCATTTATTCCCGGTATTTGACCTTAGCAAGTATAGAGATGTAAAAACATGGAAATCTATAAGCGATTGTGCCGAACATTTAAGAAAGTTAGGTTCAACCGTTGCTCAAGTCAAGGAATATATCAAACCGGTATTAACAAATACCGATACAAATCTACTGCGTTCTGCACTGAAAGCACGATATGACGAAGATACCTGGTTGGGCACACTCAAGGAAATCATGGATGCTATCCGGCCTCAAAAAAGAGATGCTTTGGTGGCTTATCTGCTGGCTATGAATTCCGAAATGAAGGACGAGAACTATTTGTATGATTATTTCCTGGTTGATGTTGAAATGGAAGCCTGCATGCCTTCTTCCAGGATTGTACAGGCGCATGGAACCATTCAGCTATTCGTGCAACGGTGCCTGATGGGGTTGGAGCCTAAAGCAGCAGCCGACGTAGACAACGATAAAAGCTGGAAGCAGTGGAAGTGGATGAAAAATTACCGCGTATGGGAAGCCAACCGCAAGGTGTTCCTCTACCCTGAAAACTGGATTGAGGCAGAGCTCAGAGATGACAAGTCCTTCTTATTTACAGAACTGGAAAATGAGTTACTGCAAAACGAACTTACTGAATTCACAGCAGAAGAAGCATTGATCAAGTATCTTGAAAAATTAGACAATATCGCTTTTCTGGAGGTGATGGCAACATGGTACCAGTCGGATATTAAAACCATGCACGTATTTGCACGAACTAAAGGTGGAGATCCTGCAATTTATTACTATAGAAGATTTGAACAGGAACGATACTGGACACCCTGGGAAAAAGTAGAATTAGATATTACAGGAGATCACCTTTTAGCTTTTCTACGCAATAATCGGTTAAGTTTGGCTTGGCCGGTATTTAGTGAAGAACCTGATCCTAATTTACAGTCCACTGTTCCGAATAGTACTCCCGGTACAGTTGTTAACAACGACAAACCAAAACGAAAACTAAAAATACAACTGGCGATCAGTGAGTTTGCCAATAAAAAATGGCAGCCGAAGAAGATATCAAAGGATGCGATCAAAGCACCTCCGGATACAGACCCCAACAATCCGGTTTATACGGATGAAGATATACCGAGGGGCAATTTAAAACTTTTTTACAATGAATTTGCCCAGCAAGTCGTTGTGTTCAATACGATTAAAAAATCAGTTTATTATAATGAGTTTGAGACCCAGCTCGTCGATGAAGAAGTATTATCCGGCGCTTTTGATATAACAGGCTGTAAGGGTTATCCTGAGCTGGCACCGGCGAAACCTTTCACTTTGGACTTTATCCCCAAGTTTCGCGATACAAAGTTGATTGATCAGCGTTACAAGGAACAGGCATTAGACCTGACCAATGATCTGTCTGTTTTGAGTGTCCATTCTATTTTAGCAAATAAGCCATTCGATGAAATACTGAGTAAAACACCTGGTTTTTTCAGGCTTACGTATCCTCACCAATTCACCAAAATTGATTCTGTGGCCTTCATTTTAGAATTGCTTCATTTGTATTTTTCAGGGAAAAACCGAAAGTCCCGATCAATTAAAATACCTCTTGGCACATTACTCCCTTACTTTAAAGAAGACAGCATTCATGCCTATGTGATTATTCCAGGGTTCTATAATGTAGAAAATGACGAAAATAGTGGCGATGAAGTCTATGTTAAAAGAACCGGCTCGAATGTGATGCAGCTTATTGAGGATGTTGAAGCCTTCATTAAAAAAATTGTTCTATATCAATCCGACCCAACAGAAGAGAAAATAAATGAACTGCTTAATGATTTCCAAAAAATTGTGGATGAGCTAAAAGTATATGGCGGATTGAAATATGGGGAGCAGTTCAAAAATATGTACCATCCATTGGTCTGCCCGCTGAGAACCACACTATACAAACATGGAATTTCTGAGTTAATGAGAAGGGAGACTCAGATGCAACCCCCTCCTTTCAATTTTGATACGTATTATATGCCAGGCCCAATTGTTCCATTGTCCTATCCGGTTGAGGATCTGGATTTCACCAGCGATGGAAGTTACAGCGCCTATAATTGGGAATTATTCTTCCATGTTCCGTTCTTATTGGCAACACGATTGACCAAGAACCAACGGTTTGAAGAAGCATTGACCTGGTTTCACTATATGTTCAATCCAACCGGAGCACTGGATGGTACAATACCCCAGAAATATTGGGTAACCAAACCATTTTATTTGACTCATGACAGCGACTATGTCAATCAGCGAATTGATTCTCTATTATACAAAATTGCTGATCCCAATACACCTGAAAGAAAGGAATTGGAGTTTGCCATAGACCAGTGGAGAACCAAGCCTTTCAAACCACATGTAGTAGCCCGATTCAGACCTGTGGCTTATCAAAAGGCATTATTAATGAAATATATTGATAACCTGACTGAATGGGGAGATTATTTATTCAGGCAAGATACGATGGAATCCATTGTCCAGGCTACACAGATGTATATTCTGGCTGATAAATTATTAGGGCCTAAGCCACGGATAATTCCACCTGCCATTAAAGCTCCATATGAAACCTATAACCAGATGGAAGCTAAGCTGGGTGCCTTTGGCAACGCATTGATTGATCTGGAAAATATTTTACCTGATTTATCAGCGCAGCCCGAAGGTGGAGCAGAATTACCTCCTCCGCCTGTTACTTTATCCATGCTCTATTTCTGTATTCCTCAGAATGATAAGATGCTGGAATATTGGGACCGCATAGCCGACCGCTTATTTAAGATCAGGCATTGCCAAAACATTGATGGCATTGAACGCAGTCTTGCCTTGTTTGCACCGCCTATTGATCCGGGCATGTTGGTGCGGGCTGCGGCGGCAGGGCTTGATATTTCATCCATACTGGCAGGCATGAATTCCCCTACACCTTATTATCGTTTCAATGTATTATCTCAGAAAGCTACTGAATTGGCACAAGAGGTAAGAGGTTTAGGGTCTTCTTTGCTTCAAGCCCTGGAAAAGAAAGATGCAGAAGCTATGTCTTTATTGCGTAGTGAATTGGAATTGAAAGTGTTGAATGCAGTAAAAGATATGAAGCTTCTACAAATTAAGGAAGCTAAGGAACAGATTGAGATTCTGAAAAAAACTAAAGCGGTGACTGACGAACGAAATCAATACTATTCAGCCATTAAAAAGATAATCTCAAATGAACAATTGAACCTGGATAAATTGAGTGAGTCTAAGGATTGGCAATTAGCTGCTAATATAACTTACGCACTTGGTGCTGGTTTGGCCTTAATTCCTGATCTGGCTTTGGGTGTGTCCGGATTTGGCGGTTCACCCCATGGTGCAGCCAAATTTGGAGGTAGCCTATTGGCACATAGTACTGATGCCATAGGAAAAACATTATCAATTTTTAGTGCGATAGCTTCTTACGAAGCAAATCGTGCATCCATCCTCGGTGGATATGACAGGCGTTTTGATGATTGGAAACTACAAGAACGTTTGACAAAAAAAGAGCTTGTGCAAATAGACAAACAAATAGTTGCCGCAGAAATTCGGAAAGAAATTTCAGAAACCGATTTTAAAAATCAAGAGTTGCAAATTGACAATGCCAAAAAGACCGATGAATTTATGCGTTCTAAATTTACCAATAAAGAATTGTATGATTGGATGATCGGGCAAATCAGTTCGGTCTATTTCAGAGCTTATCAATTAGCCCATGATTTTGCTAAAAAAGCTGAACGTAGCTATCGTTTTGAATTGGGGAATGATGATTCTTTCATTTCTTACGGCTACTGGGACAGCATGAAGAAAGGCTTGCAAAGCGCCGATCATCTCATCCATGACATCAAGCGAATGGAAACGAGCTATCTGGATAAGAATAAACGGGAATATGAGATTACCAAACATGTTTCCCTTGTTATGCTCGATCCATTGGCTTTGGTAAAACTCAGAGCAACAGGTGTTTGTGATTTTGAAATTCCTGAAGCAATTTATGATATGGATCATGCAGGACATTACTTCAGAAGGATAAAATCCGTGAGTATCAGTCTGCCTTGTATAGCCGGGCCTTATACATCGGTAAGCGCCAAACTCTCCTTGGTTAACAACAGGTATAGAAAAAACACAAATCCTGATAATCTTGCCACAACCGTATATCTCGAAGACCCCGGCAATGATGAGCGTTTTGTTTATAATGTTGGAGCTATTCAATCTATTGCTGCCAGCAATGCCCAAAGCGACAGCGGCATGTTTGAATTAAATTTCAGAGATGAACGCTACTTGCCTTTTGAAGGCACCGGAGCAATAAGCAGTTGGAGATTAGAACTTCCAAAAGAAGTGCGTCAGTTTGATTACAATACTATTTCAGATGTTATTGTTCATGTGA
>QIEB01000419.1 GCA_003229495.1 Flammeovirgaceae bacterium | reverse complement strand
TTCATAGTAGTGGTCCCCATGCTGCGGTGGTGTGGTCTATTTCCAGCGGTCCTGATGCCGGTAATTTGATCTGGATGATGGGACCCTTGAAGTATTCTGATCTGGACACCCGGCCTGCTGGGGATGACCATGAAGCAGACTGGGCCAAAGTGATGGAGCATATCGAGTCTACCGGCACCGTGGAATATTGGAAACGAGACGATGATCTTTCCAATGTTGTAGGTGATCCCGCTCCATCACCTATGATCTATATACGAATTTGGAAAATAAGGCCGGGGAAAGGATTCCTGGTAGAAGGACATTTAAAACAAGCCAGTGCCGCAGTAAAAGCCATGGAAGGTGAGAATCCCTGGGGAGTTTGGGACAATGAATTCCGTCAGGGTAGCCGCGGCCGGCATCTAGCAACGGTTATGCCTTTAAATAATTGGGCAGACCTGGAAGGTTTCGGCGAGGCCAGATTCGCTGAAGCATTTAAAAAGGTGCATGGGGAAGATGCCTATATTCCTTTTGTGCGGTCAAGGGCACTGGCCTATGAGGACTGGTATGATGAAATATGGACATTTGAAGCTGACATGAGCGGTGGGCAGTAATCTATATCACAAAATCTCTTTTATGGCCTTTGTCTTTATGATGGAGGCCATTTTTTATGCGCAAAATCTAAAAAATGAATTTTATCAGCTTAAAATCCTCTTGAGTCTCGCTTACAGCCGGTGGTACCTTGTATTCTGCTGGCACATTGTCCCAACCCTGATATATTTTACCGTCGATGTAGTAGCGATTATTTAATGGAGGTGAAGAAGTATTCTGAAACCAAACATCGTAACTACTGGTCGGCGGCATCTTTCCGGCCTGAGCACTGCTGGCCACCATTTCCATTGTACCATCGCCATCCACGTCAGCTCTGATCCAATTAAGTTGTAGTATTCGGTTGTAGGTACCGTCAGCGACCATTTTTATTATCCCCTGATTAAATCTCTCGATGAGGGATTCCGCTCCAGGTTCTCCTGGTCATTGCGGCCGGGGATAAAATTTACATCGCTGGCATCGTCTACTTCCGAACCATAGGCATAACTACCAACCACTGCTATCCGCATCTCCTTGAGTTCTGCAAAAGAAGACATACTCACATCGGTTCCCTTGCGACCTATCAAAATCAACCGATTTTGGAGATAAGGTGCAGAATAAAGAAGAAATTCTTGCCGGTCCTCAGTAAACCAAAGGGCGGCGCTCCCGTCAAACCTACCTTCACGAATTCCTTTAATCACCTCATCGAATTCTTTGAGTTCCGTATTAGCTTTGACTCCTGCTCTGCTGAGGGCCTCGTTGACCAGGTCAAGCGCGAAGGACCGATGAGGTTCTATATTAGTAAAAGGAGGCCAAATATCAGAAACCAAGTGAAGTTCTGAAACCTGAGCTGGGCCTGCAAAGGCCAATCCCATGAGCAGGCTTAGCAAGAAAAATCTCATAATTGATGACTATGTTCGGTTAAATTCAATACTACTCTGTATTTGACTTAAACCAAACATCGAGCTGCTGAACTTTCGGGATTTTTTCGGGGGTCAGGGTGAAATATACACCGATCACACCATTCTCTGCCTCAAATTCAAAGTTTCCCCGCAATTGATTGTCTGGCCGTATATCACCCATATGCTCAATGTCACCGGCTCTAGCCAGTATATCCTGAACTTGTGTCATACGGTGGTCTCTGGACTCATCCATGAAGAAATTTTCTGCCAGAATTTCAGCTTCCAACCCCGGATCCCAGCTCTGAATTAATTGTGCCACCTGCTGCTGTCGTTTGGATAAAATATCAGAAACAGGAAGCTGGCGAGGTTGTAGCCCGATACTATCAAAAAGTAATTTTTCGATCTCCTTATAAGGCAAAGGACCGGTGTAGGTCAGGTTGCCAAAAGCCATAACGCCTACCCCATATTCAGGGAAAAAGATATAACTACTACCAAAGCCAGGCAATGCCCCTCCATGTGAGACCCGTACCCTCCCCTTACAATCTCTGGTAATGCCTAAACCATATCCGTATCCAGATATAGTGGCACAAGGATCACCATTGCTATCTGTACCTTTTGCATTCAATCTGCTGAATTGTGGCGTTTGCATTTCTCTCAATGCACTTCTGGAGACAGGTCCTGGTTCTAGTTCACTCCTGGGTGGCCAGGCAGACAAGTGAAAGCTTACGTACTTGCTAAAGTCTTCAATGGAGGTGATCAATCCACCCATAGCCCCGAAAGAACCATCATGAAGCATTGGTTCTAATTTCCATTGCTCATCCTCCCAGCGATAACCCATTGCCAGTTGATTTTCCGGGATATCTTCGTATTCCCAATAGGTATTTTCCATACCCAATGGCTGAAGTATATACTCCCGTATGTATTCCTGGTAAGGTTTACCGGAAACCCGAGTAACAATATTACCCAGCAGGGCAAATCCTAAATTGCTGTATTCAAATCTATAAGATGATGAATTGGAAAAGGACACGCCTTCTTCTATCAAGCCCATAAGCATCTGATCTGATTCGTCAAGCTGGCGGTCCCCCCAAGGATTGTCCTCGGGAAATCCAGTGGTCATGGTTAAGAGATTCTCAATATCAATCATGGGAGCATCCCTGGTGAGATAGATCACCTTGGACAAAGCAGGAAGGTAATTTTCTACAGGATCATCAAGAGATAATTTACCCTCATTGCGTAATTTTAGAATGGCCATGGCGGTAAAACTTTTGGTCATGGAAGCAATGCGAAAAGATGAATTAATAGTGGCAGGAAGCTCCTTCTCAAGGTTGATCTGACCGGTTGCAGATGCCAATACCAGCTCATTATCAACCACAATGCCGTAAGCAATCCCGGGTATGTTTCTACTGGCCGCATGGGCCTCAAATATTTGATGTATTGCTGGGGCTATTTCTTTAATCCGCTCACTCCTTTGGTCATTGATGAAGACAGGGGGCTGATAGGAATTTGAGAAGGATTTGGTAGTGTCCTTCGGTTCAAGTGGGGCGATCTGAGCATCACAAGAAATCAAGCAGAGGGCAAAACAATAAGTAATGAGGGTGTAAGGGCCAGTAAATAGAATTGTCATAAAACTGAGTGTTGTTAAATATAGTATTCGTGTCCTCATCGCGATGTGCATTCAAAAAAGGCTTCGTTGTTGAGTAGAAGTTATATCCAAATCTATTTTTGGTTCAACATTAACCTCAAAGTTCACTGAATTGGCTATGAAGCAATATTCATGGGACTGATGATGCAATTCAATCGCAGTTTTTATTTTTTCTGCTTCCATTATTTTTATAACAGGTTTTAGCGTTGCCAAAGTAAATCGACCACTACCTCTTTCATCTTCCACCATGGTTCCTTCCGGTCGATCTATATATTCAGTAACTGTAATCTTATTCACAGTGCATAGGTGCAAGTACATCAGCATGTGACAAGAAGATAATGTTGACAGTAATAACTCTTCAGGGTTATATCTTTCCGGGTCGCCTTTTAAGGCAGGATCAGAAGAGCCTAGTATTACATCCCCGGTTTCTTTTTTGATTTCATGATACCTTTTATAGGCCTTAGAGGATTCGGTACCCCGACCCAGGTTTCCTGTCCACTTCATCTCAATCGTATATTTATGTTCTCTGCTCATAATTCTAAATTTGATTGTTTTTTAATCATCCAGCCATTCAGATACTTTCTCTCTGTATCGTTTCAATAATCACAGGCGATAATTGTATTTTCTCTACAATTTCCGTCAATATCACTAAATTCATCATGAAATTTCAAGCGTTTTATTCCTATTTATAAATTAACCAGGCTGTTGCTATACAGCCTACATTCGACAGGAAACGTATCCAATGTACATTAAATCCTTCAGGGAAATTGCAGGTTAAATTTTTTGCCTGCCTTCAATGAAAAAGTTTTAAATCAGGAATGGATTTTCATTTTTGGTTCTGTTAAAATTACCAGTGAGATTGAAGAAAAGCATTATGCTCAGATATTATGCTAATCAAAACTATGGATTGATAGAAAATGGTGACGTAGAAGAGTATACCATTTTTGAGCTTAACAAATAAATCACAAACGTTCCTTGATCATAATATGTGCCTGGTGGGTCCCGGGCCACATCAACCAGGGTTCATCGGGAGTTCTTGGCTTTGCAGGAAGTCCGGAAGACGCAGGAGTT
The DNA here is from genome assembly GCA_003229495.1 of Flammeovirgaceae bacterium. GTDB lineage: Bacteria > Bacteroidota > Bacteroidia > Cytophagales > Cyclobacteriaceae > SZUA-3. The sequence goes on along the minus strand of QIEB01000419.1, from coordinate 9,894 downwards.
GCATCGGAAATATAGATCACATACCTGTAGTAGGCATCCACTACCGCCATTAAATCCTCTGAAAATTCTGTGCCGGTAAGAATGTGCAAAGTAGAAGCTTTTTTAGGCATTTTTAGTTGACCATCACTTATCTCTTGTTCTAGTTTGTCAAACCAATCCTGGCCGCCGATTCCTTCTGCCACCAATTCGCGTCCTCGCGTCTTATATGGCTCCAAATTTTTGTGATAACAGGTAGTGTTGAACCCTTCTCTATTGGGATCATCTGCAATACACACTAACTCATTGGTCCCGGATCTTAATTCTACAAAATTCCCTTTTTCATTATAACCAAGTACCGCTGCATCTTCTCTCATTTCATCAGGTGCCGCCATTATCGCTCCTGCGATTTGTATTTCTTTGGACGGGATGTTGTCCGGCTGGGCCTGGCAGGAAACGTAGGTGACCATTATAATTAGCAGGCTGAAAATCCTTTTCATAATTGAGTTCGTTTTGGTTTGTTACAATATAATTTCAAAGCTCTTCAAAAAGAGCTTGAATACAATGTTAATAAATTATTGACCTTTGAGGATATTGCTTTTTTCTATTTGATCCAATGAAATTGTAGAATAACAATTCAAAATCAGTATCCTGGGGAACAGAAAAAATCGAAATATATCTTGCCATCCATAAAGTAAAAGTGCTATTTATATGATTAATTTTCATCTTCATAGGTCAACAATTTTTATTGAAATAATAAAATAAACATGAAAACAGGCGCACTTCCAATAGGTATTGCCATACTATTTTGTTTGGCAATAAACCTACCAGTAAAGGCACAGGTAGGTGTCGACACTCCCCCACCAACAGATGCCCAGGTCCTGTTTGACGGTTCCAAACAACTCCTGCACACTAACTGGACCTATTGGGAAGGGCCACGCCTTTCGGCTTCTTTACCCATTAAATGGGCCATTGAAGATGATCCGGTGGATGCAGGTACGGTCATGAATAGCAACGATCCCTCTGCGGCAGGTGGTAAATACGGATCAGCGGATATCGTCACTAGTCAAAAATTTAAAGATTTTCGGCTACATCTGGAATTTTTGGTGGGCCATGAAGGGGGAAACAGTGGTTTATACCTACAAAATCGCTATGAAATCCAGATTCTGGATGGAGATTCTACCAAACATGGTATGGGGGCGGTCATCAATGAAACTCCGTCTCCTTACCATGCCTATAACGGAGTTGGTAAATGGAACTCTTATGATGTGGTATTCCGGGCGGCCCGTTTCAAAAATGGTGAGCGTTCGGAAAAAGCCATGGTTACCTTATATTTCAATGGCAATAAAGTCTACACCAACCAAACCATCAGTCAAGTATGGGGTGGGGTGAATTCTGGTATCGACGGTGGAAACGACCAGGGCAAGGGCATTACCGATACACCTGGTGGTATTAAACTACAAGCTGAAGGTCATCCGGTGCTCTATCGAAATATATGGATCAAAGAATTAGATCTGAAGAAAGCAGATACGGACTTTTAAATCCACCCAGCATTCATGACCCGCTGCGTTTTAATCTCGTTTTTAATACTCGCATCTTCAGTTACAATAGAAGGGCAAATCGGACATAGATTTTTCGACAAAAAACGTAAAAAGGTAGAGGTTCCCAATTATACCCTTTTCCTCAACCTTCATGATTTGGCTTTGGAGTATTCCACCAAGATCGAATCATCGGTGGACAGCTTATTGCTTACCGGGCAAATGGATTATAATAATAATATCTTTGATTTCAGGATCAGGGCCATCCAAACCTTGCAGCATGTGTTGTACAAAAGTGATCCCCTGATTGCATATTTTGATGGTTGGGTCTACGGCTTCCAAATGGTAGAATACCTTGAATCGCCTCTGGGAACTAAATACTTGGGTCCCTTTCAACCCTCACTACTGGTGTTGTTTATGGATTTTCTGGCAGAATGGCCGGAATTGCATACTAATTTGACTGGTGAAAACCCTGACGATATGAAAACCAATATTCAGGTTTTTGCACTTGACTTCCCTATCAATGACAATTATTTGAACCGTACTTCCATCATTGACGCAGCTGCCCAATGGGTTGGAGAAGCAAATATAGGCTTTAAAAGTGGAGTGTCTACATTAACCGACGCCATAAGGAATATGTCTGATCGCCTCAACTATTACACGGAATTTAGTCCCAAATTAACCCAATGGTATATTGAGCAATCCGTTAGAAGTATGTTGGGCACAGATTCGTCGTCTCAATATATTGAACGGACGGTTTCATCTTTGGAAAGATTATCGTTTAGAGTTGACTCCATGGACCAATTGATATATGCAAGTACGGACACCATCTTGACTGATTTAAACCGCCAGAGATGGGAAACACTCAGATTCTTGTCTTCGGAAAGGAAAGCAATATTAGAACAAATGGGCAGTGAACGGGCAATCGTAATCGAACAGCTCATTCAACAACGAATGGCATTGGAAAGCTTGATTCGTGAAGAACGCCAGGCATCATTTGACCAGATTCAATCAATAGTAGAGGACACCACCGATTATAGTTTCGATCGAGTTGATGACATGATTGACCGGCTTTTTTTTAGAGTATTAATTCTTATTGCAATTATCGCTGTCGGGTTAGTATTGGCGGTAGTGGCATACAAGAAAATGTGAAACTAAACAGGAGCACCTTTCATAATTTCTTCACTGGCGTATTCCTCAAAATTCTTAAAGTTATCGATAAAGGATTGTGCTAAAGTTTTGGCCTTTAAATCATATTCAGTGGCACTCTCCCAGGTGTCCTTGGGATCCAGTATCTCTGAAGGAACCCCAGGCACTTCGGTAGGAATATTCAAACCGAAAATCGGTAGTTGATGGTATTCCGCTTTATCCAGGCTACCGTCTAATACTGCGGTAATCATTGCCCGGGTATACTTCAGCTTGATTCGATCACCGATTCCATATGGACCTCCCGACCATCCGGTATTCACCAGCCAGATACTTACTTGATTTTGGCTCATTTTTTCCCCCAGCAATTCGGCATATTTCGTGGGGTGCAGCGGCATAAATGGCGCCCCGAAACAAGCTGAAAAAACTTCCCGTGGCTCCGTTACTCCTGTTTCCGTGCCTGCTACTTTTGCAGTATATCCTGAAATGAAATGGTACATGGCCTGCCCGGTTGTTAGTTTGGAAATTGGGGGCAGTACTCCGTGTGCATCAGCGGTTAGAAAGAAAATATTTTGGGGAATACCACCCATGGAATTATCCACAGCATTTTCGATATAGTGAATCGGGTAAGACACTCTGGTATTTTCAGTAACCTCCCCATTACTGTAGTCAACGGTAGTGGTACCAGGGTAAAACCTGGTATTTTCTAAAATAGCTCCAAACTTGATGGCCCTGTAAATTTCCGGTTCCTTTTCTTCCGAAAGGTCAATTACTTTGGCATAGCAACCTCCTTCGAAATTGAAGACCCCGGAATCGGTCCAGCCATGTTCATCATCACCAATCAATTGGCGGTTGGGGTCTGCGGACAAGGTAGTTTTACCTGTTCCTGAAAGCCCAAAGAAGACAGCGGTGTCGCCATCCATTCCCATATTTGCACTACAATGCATGGGTAATACATGGTTTTGTTCGGGCAACAAAAAATTCAACACACTGAATATCCCTTTTTTGGTCTCCCCGGTGTATCCGGTCCCTCCTACCAAAATAATGCGTTTGGTTAGATTAATTATGGCAAAATTACTTTGCCGGGTGCCATCAATTTCCGGATCAGCCTTAAACTCAGGTACTGCCAATATGGTAAAATCCGGGGTAAAATCATTCAATTCATCATGTGTAGGCCTGATAAACATATTGTAGCAAAACATATTATGCCAGGCTTCAGTGTCTATGATCCTGACCTTTAGTCGAAAATCCGGATCCGCCCCGGCAAATGCATCTCGTATAAACAACCTTTTCCGCCCCAGGGTGGCTATCATTTTATCATACAATTGATTAAATTTTTCTTCATCAAAAGCCAGGTTAATATCACCCCACCAAACTTTGTCTTTAGTGTAATCGTCCTTTACGATAAACCGGTCATTGGGCGAACGCCCGGTGAATTTACCGGTATCGCACATCAAGGCCCCAGTATCGGTTAGCACCCCTTCACCATTCCTCAAGGCTTCTGTGACCAATTCTGCCGGCGTGAGATTCCATAAGACACCTTTGATATTGGTGAGGCCTAATTTGATCAAGTCCTTCATAAGGGATTTTAAGTTCGTTTTCATAAGGATTGGTGGGTTTGGTTTCTTTGAAATAAAATTTTGTCTTTCCTTTTAAAGATAGGCAACCGATAGTGGTTTTTCAAATACTGTGTTATCTCAATATTAGAGATACTGATAATTATTGTTTACCTCGACTGGCCTTTTGAAAAAAAAGAGCCGTCATTAAGCCAATAAGTGAAAATACACCTAAAACAACAAAAACATGTTGGTGACCCAACGCACCAGGGGAACGGTCTATAAGAAACCCCATCAGTGGCCCCATAAAAATATCCGGGGCAAAACCAATAACCGAAACCAGCCCTACAGCACTACCAGTCATTGCCAGGGGAACATCTGCCTCCTGAAGCAGCGCAAAATAAATTCCTCTTATTGCATATATCCCTGTGCTGGTAATCACGATGGTTAAAACTAAACCTACATACATATCTGGATTTAAAATACCTGCGGCAATAGCCACACTACCAAAAAACATAAGTCCAAAACCTACTATAGTAACTTGTGATGACCTGATCCGGTCTGCCAGAAATCCAGCTACAATTGCAGCAAACGGACGGACCCAAAAAGAGATGGTACCAATATGGGCAGCAGCCACATCATTGTATCCGAAAGCATCACTTACGTATAAAGAAAAATCATCGGTGGTTTTATATCCCACATAGGCACAAAGTACAATTATAGCCTGTAGCCAAATGGTCCGTTTTCGCAGTAGTTGCTTAACGCTGTTCAATGTCAGTTTCTGTCGACTAATGTCCTTTGTGGTTGGGTCAATCTCTGGCACTACCAGCCAAACCAATAGCGCTACACATAGTACCAGTCCAGTAAACATCCAAATGATCTGTTTCAGAGCTGCTGTCCTTTGTTCTATGGTTGCCGATGCCACCTCGGCTGGCAATAACGAGGCAAATATCCAGACCGAAACAGATGCCAAAAGGGCCACAAACAGTCCGCGCCCCCCATCGAGAATGCCATAAGCTCGCCCTTGCGCCTCAATTCCGCCCCACTCTCTGGTTGCCCGTATTAGGGCTGCCCAGAACATTAGTATGGTAGTTAATCCCCAAAACCCATAGAGTAATGTAAGCACCCCAAGTGAGGGAATGGCCACGAAAAATAAGCCTCCCAGAGAGGTGGCCAATAGTGCGGCGGTCATTAACCTGCGAGCAGAAAAGCGATCAGCCAATGGTCCACCCAGGAAGTAAGCCGCCATGGCAATTGAACCGTAAAGTGAGAAGGCCGCTCCTAACTGTAAATTGGTAATACCAAAAACATCCAGGAAGGTAGGTCGAAAGATCCTGGCAACCACAAATGGCAGCAGAAATATAGTTTCGCCGGCAACAATCAAAGCTGCCATAATAACTGCATTCCTGGTTCTGCTTCCCATCAGTTTACCAGGTTTTCCACCTTGTTTCCCCGATAATATTGAACAATGTTTTGAGCGGCTTGTCGAGACATTTCATCACGAGCTTGCATGGTAGCGGAACCAATATGTGGGGTTATAGCTACATTTTCCAGATGCAACAGGGGATCATCGGGCCTCATGGGCTCCGGGTTAGTTACATCCAGCCCTGCACCCCATATAGTCCCCCCTACCAGTGCCTCATATAGATCATTTTGCTGGTGTACCTGACCCCGCGAGGTGTTAATAAACAATGCCGATTTCTTCATTTTATGAAATGCGGCTTTATTAAATATGCCTCTGGTCTGGTCATTAAGTGCGCAATGTACGCTTAGAATGTCACTCTGCTCAAGTAGTTCATCAAAGCATACCTTTATTGCTCCAAAATGTTGCTCCACACTTGGTTTTTCACTTCGACTACAGTAAATAATCTTCATCTGATAAGCCCCCTGGCATCTTTTGGCCATTTCAAATCCGATGCGACCCATTCCGAATATACCCAATGTTAACCCCTTTAGCTCAAGACCCAAATGTGCCCTGGGATTAAAGAACCCCCATTCGTTGGCAACAATGGATTTGTGGAGATGGCAGATTTTTCTTGAGGCAGCCAACATCAATACGAAGGCAATGTCCGCGGTAGCATCGGTCATGGCATCAGGAGCATTTCCAACGGCAATACCAAGTTTTCTCGCTTCTATCTCGTCAATGTTATCGTATCCAGCGCCAAACTGACTTATGATATTTAGATGGGTACATTTTTGTAGAAAACCCTTGTTTATGCTATCCATGCCGGTAGTTAGCAGGGCTTGGAAATCCTGGCATTTTTTCACCAATTCCTGCGGAGTCATCGGCTGATCTTGACGCCATATTTCCACCTGGATACCTTCGTTCTTTAACATTTTAATCCCGGTTTCAGGAATGTTCGAGGTAATCAGTACTTTCATTTTCTATTTCAACTAAGAAAGACAATATAGTCAGTAACTTCAAATTTCAAATATCGTTAATCTACGGTCCGATATTCCAATCGGCCATGCCCTCTTCTTCCGTCTTGAGACTGGGCCACTATCTCGATTTGAAATTGGCTTACATCATCAGATTGCCGGTAAGTCACTTCCAGATGCCCATTAGCATTAGTCTCCAGTGTTGGTTCCCACAATAGTTGCGGTTTGAATATCGGGTCTCCTGACTTGAAGTCCATGTTACCGGTACTATTAGAAATCAGCGGTTGTAATCCTTTCACCTTAAACAACTGGGTTGACGGAGCCTGTGGTACTTTAAGACTTCCCTCTTTTGAATATATTATGACTACTCCACTGAATCCGGCAAAACCGAAATCGTTAGACAAGCGTTGGTTATCATAGTACAAGTTGATTTTATCGATCTCTTGAAAATCCAAGCTTGCCAAATAAATAGCATCTTTGGTCATTTGTCCGTCTACGATAAACAATGGGGTCCCGAAATAAAAACTCCTACTTTCGGTATTGAACATTTTGAATTCAAATCCTCCGTTGTGGTCTTTGACATATTTCAACGGTGTGCTAAGCTCTTTACAAAAACTGGGGATATCTTCGAATGGATAATCCGACGCCTTGAATTGACGATCAGGAGCAGCTACTTCAACAGCCTTAGGAATCTGGTAATGTCCGCCACCTTCTACTTTGTTATATAGTTGATAAATGAGCTTTCTTTTACGACTTTCTTGAATATACTTTACAATTGACGTGGAATAAATCAGCTCTTCTGAATGGGGGAGAGTATCATCCGGGTTTAAATTTATTGCAGCACCATCAGAAAATTCTCCAATATACTGAATGGATTTTTCACCATAGAAACCTGGGATTAACAACTGAAAATTCCCGTCTGGTTCTGAGGTGGTGTAGTAAAGTCGATTTGATGAAGGCATAAAGAACGTCATTAATAGACCGTCTCTACGGTTCTCTAATTTTCCAGTAACTGGGATGTATTCACTCAGATATAGAGAGGGATCAAATACCCACCCCGTTTCATGGATGGAGGTATATGGATAAGACTTTGAAGAACCAATAATACCTATATCAGTTACAGATAGAGAAGTATTTGCACTCACTGGTCTTCCCAGATGATCCGTTACTGCTATTGTCAAGCTAACTTCTTCTCTTAGATGGTATTGCGGCTTTTGTAGTTGAATAGATATTCTTAATTCTGTGTTCAGTTCTGAGGTGAATGAGTACTTGGTTGAACTATGTTTATCTGCTTTATATTCTGAATCTGAATCGCTGAAGATTGCAAGAGGTATCTGTGCAATTATTATATTTTGTTTGTTCTTTTCAACCAATGAAGCTACCACTAAATTGTAGATGCCTTGGTCAGCCTCAAAAGGAATTTTATAATGACCATTAACAAAATTGCGTTCCTCCTTTTTTAGGTATGATTTATTAACCAATACTCCTTCTCCATTATATACTAACAGTTCCAGCATAGGTCTATGATTATTAAATATTACCGGGAAATACAACTTGAAGTATGCCGTTTCACCAGCAACATAGTAGGGTTTGTCCAAATGGATTAAAGTCCCATCTTCTCCCTGAGCAAGTGCAGGAGGACACACCGGGGGAAAAAATGTCATACAGAAATAAATGACTAGAAAATAGATCAGACGATTTGTCATATCAATTCATCATTGGCCCCAATAATCAGGTTTTTCCTTGGTGCTGAATTGAATTGTTTCACAAGCCAAACAAACCTTTTCTCCTGAAAACACAGGGCTAGAACAAAAATCTTCAGGCCTACCGGCCTCATCAGGTGTAACAAACCTGGTTACCTTTAGCTCCTCTGAGGCATAGAAATATCCAAATACATCTTCATTAGGGTCATTTTTATTAGACATATTACCCACAATTCTCCCGGGAGTAGCCTCAAACAAACCTCCTGAGAGGCCGACTGATTGACTTACCTGGTCCCAATATTCATATGCACCTTTGCTTAGTGAATGTTGATTAATTTCAAGCAGATATCCTAAGGCAAATTTGAACCCCAGTTCGTCCTCCACCAGGTAAAAATTATCTAAACGATCTGAGTTCACCTCATTCCCATTAAATACTACCACCTTATCAAAGTTTAGGCCACGACTTACAAAACAAGTTTGTGGACCCGGACCCGGGCCAGGAACAAACGTTTCATCGACCCGGTAGATTGATTCAAAAGTCCACCGAAGGGAAGCCCGTTCCGAGGACTCATTGGCTACTAGTGATGTATGAAGAAAAAATTGCAGGTACTGCTTCAGCTGCCTTTGATCATTGAGGTCCAATTCTTCCCTCTCTACTATCACAATTGAAACGGAGTCCGCTTGAGGTACTGGCTTGAGCGGTTCCATGGAAGATTGGTATTGAGAGCCTTCTGAAGTAACGACTTCTATCATATAATTTCCTCCGGTTTCCACGGACATATCAGAGTTATCATCATTGATTTCCATTTCGTATATACCTGGTTCAACTTCTGGCACCTGTAGTTCATTACCTGCATTGTCCCATAGAATTACCACGGCTCCGGAAACAGCGGTCGGCAAGCTTCGGCCGGAAAATTCAGCAGTACGGGAAACACGAATTCGAACACTTGAAGGGCTACTCTTGATTAGTTGTCCCTGCACTACCATTTTATTGCCACCACCGCCGGTACCGTCCAAGTCAATTTCATCTATACAGCCTATGATCAAGACTAACCCCATTAGGAGCCAGGGTCCAATGCCAAACCCTGGTTTGAACTGCTGTTGTTTGAGGGTGAGATAATTAGCTTTCACTTCAATTCTATGTTGAATGAGATTGAAGGAAATATACTACCCAGAACGGAAAACCTGTTGGCGGTAGGGAAATTAAAGGGCTTTTGTAGGAAAAATACTGAATAGGGGTTCTTTCTTCCATACAGATTGTAAATTGAGAAACTCCAACTTGTTTTTATCTTTTTTGACTTGTTATATCCCTGATCCACTGTATAAGAAATATCAAGTCGGTGGAAATCCGGTATCCGTAATTGATTTCTTTCCGAGTAAATTGGAATTATCAATCCATTTTCATTTAAATAACTCCCTATTGGGGCAGTAGTAGGTCTTCCCGTGGCATAATTGAAATTAATGGTAAGAGAATGCCTTTCATTAAATTCAAAAATTCCAACCAACGATATGTCATGTGTCTTGTCTAAATTACTTAGGTACCAGTCTCCATTGTTAACCTCTTCCACCTGTCTCTCAGTGCGGGAGAGCGTATAG
>QIEB01000331.1 GCA_003229495.1 Flammeovirgaceae bacterium | reverse complement strand
TGAAATCTTGTAACGGTAAGATTGTGGTGATTGGATTTTGCTGGGGCGGTAGTCAAACATTCCGATATGCCACCAACCAATCCGGATTAGAGGCTTCTTTTGTCTGCTATGGCAGGTCGCCCGCCGATGGCGCTGGCATGGAGCGGATTAATGCCCCAGTGTACGGATTCTATGGGGGCAATGATACCCGGGTAAATGCAACTCTGGAAACTACCAAATCCCAGATGGAATCTGCTGACAAGACTTTCGACCCGGTTATCTATCCGGGTGCTGGTCACGGTTTTATGCGATCAGGTGAATCCACTGATGCCACTGCTCAGAACCAGCAGGCCAGATCCAATGCCTGGAAAAGATTGATGGGCATTCTTGGATCATTGTAACTGGTGGACCTAAAAACGGCTTTGCTCAACATTAGGGACCCCCGGTGGGAAAGTCAACTTTGTCAATATGTTTGTGAAGATAAACAACACTTTCGTGAGCTAATGGGCTGTTTTTACTCCGGTGATTTATATCCGATGCACCGGGCTACCCTGATAATCCTTGCTTGTGTAAAAGAAAAACCGGAATGGATTGTTGAACAAATCCCCCGAATACAAGGGACTCCCTGTCTCCCTCAAGCGAAACATTCTAAGGATCCTTCAAAATGAGACCATACCAGAGCCACTTTGGGGCCATGTGGCTGATCAATGTTTCAATTACCTCGCTTCATCAGAGGAACCAGTGGCCATAAAGGTATTTGCTATGACGGTTATTTACAATTTGACCGAACAACTGCCAGATCTGGCAAGAGAACTAAGATTGCTCATAGAAGACCAATATGATCTTGGCAGTGCAGGTTTTAAGTCCAGAGGCAAAAAAGTGCTTAAACAGCTGCAAAAGGACGGCCATTAGTCTGGTAGTACAGCCCTGGTCATTTCTTTTTTTCCCGGTGGTCCGGGTAAACTTTCCACATGAAACCCCAGTTCTTTCAGGTTCCTTTTGAATTGCCCCTGAGCGCAATAAGTAACCAGCACCCCGGATGATTTGAGGCCCCTCCGTACAATGTCCAATACCTTCATGTCCCAAATGTCTGGTTGTCTCCCCGGTGCAAATGCGTCGAAATAACAGAGATCATACTGATTTAAGGCAGCATGATCCTGTATGGTTTCCTTTTTTCTCAATATTGAAAAATAGGGATTTAGAGGCTCAATTTGACCCCAGGCTGTTTTATGTAATTCTGCAAACCAGAAAGCACTCTGCGAATGAGCAATGTGCTCGGAATAGTTCAATCGACCTGCCAACTCCCAGCTTAATGGGAATGGTTCCAATGCGGTATATTGGACTTTTTGCTTATGTTCCTGACAGTAACAACATGTCAACAAAGCATTAAGACCGGTGCCCAGACCTATTTCCAAAATACTGATTACTGCTTTGCCAGAAGATTGGCAGAGATATTTCAATCCCTGGTCAATAAACACATGTCGGGATTCGGTGATGGCACCATTCATTGAATGGAATGACTCCTGGATATCTTGTACCCACAAAGTATGAGAACCATCCTTGGTCAGCTTGATTTGCAGGTTTTGCATTAATTTTATCCCTGTTTATAAATCAAAGCCACTGCCAATGCGGACACACCCTCCTCCTTCCCTACAAAACCTAGTTTCTCGGTGGTGGTAGCCTTTATACTGACATTATCTTCTTCGGTCTCCATTACCTCAGCCAGGCATCTAATCATATCAGGAATATACTTGCTGATCTTAGGAGACTGGAGACTGACTGTTACATCTACATTTCCTATTCTATAGCCGGATTTGTCAACTAGCCTAACCACTTCCTTTAGTAAAATTTTGCTGTCAATTTCCTGGTACTGTGGATCGTTATCTGGAAAATGATATCCAATGTCGCGCAGATTGGCGGCACCCAGCAGTGCATCACAGATAACATGAATCAGTACGTCTGCATCCGAATGCCCCACTGCACCTTGATTGTGGGGTATCTCAATGCCACCCAACCAAAATTTTCTGCCGGGCTCCAGACGGTGGACATCATATCCCTGACCTACTCGTATATTCATTAGGCTAATTCCTTTTGATAGTATAAAGTGGAGCTATTTTCCCTCCTGAGTACATTTTGTCCCATATCCATTATTTCGTCTTCGGTAATGTTCTGTATTATCTGAGGTTCCAGGTTCACGTAATCAGGATCTCCCACTACCGCTGCTACCGCCAAATTCATGGCCCGGTTCAATAGGCTAATCTCCGAAAATACCAAACTTGATTCCGTCTGATTTTTCACCTTTTCCAGTTCTCCCGGAGTCACTCCAACCGATAAAAACTCATCAATTAAATCCCTCACCGCTTGATGACCGGTCTGGCAAGATGTGCCCTCGCTTAAATTCCCTTGAATCACTAACAGTCCGGGGTCCAGCGAACCTGTGACATATGCCGAAATTGAACTGAAGAGCTTCTTCTCCTTAACCAATTGTTGAAATAACCTGGATGATTTTCCCCTTCCAAGTATATCACTGACTAAATCTGCCTGGTGGTATGCCTTTCCAAATCTCGGTGACATATGATATACTTGATAAAATGCATCTACAGGTACTTTGGCGCTTATAACGCTTAGTCTTTCTTCGTTCTGAAAAGGCTCAGCGGGTAAGTTTCTATGGTTTTTGGGGCCTGCAGGAATATCTGCAAACCATTTATTGCAAAGAGACTTAACCTGGCTAACGGATACGTCTCCGGCCACCACTAGAATGGCATTACCGGGATGATAAAACCGGTCGAAAAACCCCTTGACATCTTCCATACTGGCCTGTTCTATATGTGAAATGTCTTTGCCAATGGTGGCCCACTTATACGGATGGTCATGATAAGCCAGGGGCCTCAGCTTTAACCAGGCGTCTCCAAATGGTTGGTCCAGATAACGCTGTTTGAACTCCTCGATTACCACCTTACGTTGTATTTCCAGAACCCTTGGATCAAAAGACAGACTTTGCATGCGATCGGATTCCAACCAAAAAGCAGTCTCCAGATTTGCCGCTGGCAAGGTCAAATAGTAATTAGTTATGTCAGGACTGGTAAAGGCGTTGTTTTCTCCTCCCACCTTTTGTAAAGGAGCATCATACGAGGGTATATTACCAGAACCTCCAAACATAAGGTGCTCGAACAGGTGGGCAAACCCTGTTTTATCTTCATCTTCATCCCTGGAACCTACATTGTACAAAATATTCACTACCGCAAGAGAGGTTGTGTGGTCCTCATGTACCAGCACTTGTAGTCCATTGTCAAGTTCAAATTGTTTAAAGTTGATCATACTGGGCAAAATTAAAAAATAAGTCCATTTATTTTATGCCCTATGGTCTTTACCTTAAATTTAGCCTCACGGCAGTGCGAATAATCAATGAAGTTCAATTCAAAAAAGCTCACTAAAGCGCAACTACTAAACATTTATGATAACCTGCTTTTACCCCGGTTAGTAGAGGAAAAGATGATCCTGTTATTAAGGCAGGGGAAAATATCAAAGTGGTTCTCTGGTATTGGACAAGAAGCCACCAGTGTCGGTGCTGCCCTGGCCATGGAACCGGATGAGTTCATTTTGACCATGCACCGTAACTTAGGTGTATTTACAGTTAGAAAAGTACCCCTTGAGAGACTCTTCGGCCAATTTCAAGGGAAACCTACAGGCTTTACTAAAGGCAGGGACCGGTCTTTCCACTTTGGATCAAAAGAACATTCTATAGTTGGCATGATTTCTCATTTGGGTGCTCAACTGGGAGTAGCCGATGGTATTGCTCTCGGCCAGTTGCTCTCCAGGGAAAATAAAGTTACCCTGGTATTTACCGGTGATGGGGGCACCAGCCAGGGAGATTTTCATGAGGCCTTGAATGTAGCCTCAGTTTGGAAGCTACCGGTAATTTTCATAGTGGAGAATAACGGATACGGACTGTCGACACCCAGTTCCGAACAATTCAATTTCAAGAGCTTCGTAGACAAAGGAGCGGGATACGGCATTGAAGCCCTTAGTGTTGATGGTAACAATGTATTGGAAGTGTTAGATACGGTAAAGAATACCGCCAGTGCACTGCGAAAGTCTCCAAGACCGGTGCTAATCGAAGCCAACACATTTCGAATGAGAGGTCACGAAGAAGCCAGTGGCACCAAATATGTTCCCAAAGAATTGATGGAATCATGGGCAAAAATGGACCCCATTACAAATTTCGAAGATTTTCTACTGAATAACGGAAACTTAACTCAAATCCTGAAGAGTGAAGTGTATAAGAAGCTAAAGGAAAATATTGACCTTGCCTTGAACAAGGCATTTTCTGAACCATCGCCAGAGGCCGATACAGCAGTAGAACTCTCAGATATTTTTGCTCATACAGTTGAGGTGCCTTCCGAGTCGGGAGATGATAACATCGAAACCATCCGATTGGTGGATTCCATAAGTAAAGGACTGGACAAAGCCCTTGAAAGACATGAAACATTGATCTTGATGGGCCAGGATATTGCAGAATATGGTGGTGTTTTCAAAGTTACAGATGGTCTTTTTGAAAAATATGGCAAAAAACGAGTACGGAATACGCCATTGTGCGAATCGGCAATCATCGGAGTGGCACTAGGGCTGTCAATAAAAGGGTTCAAGTCGGTCGTGGAAATGCAGTTTGCAGATTTCGCCACCTGTGGTTTCAACCAAATTGTGAACAACCTGGCTAAATCACACTATCGTTGGTCCCAAAATGCTGATGTGGTGATCAGAATGCCTACAGGAGCTGGTGTAGGCGCCGGGCCATTTCACTCACAGTCCAACGAGGCATGGTTCTTTCACACACCAGGGTTAAAAGTAGTCTATCCCAGTAACCCTGCAGATGCACAGGGCCTGCTGCTAAGCGCTATCGAGGACCCAAACCCTGTCTTATATTTTGAGCACAAGGGTCTATATCGATCAATATCAGGTCCTGTGGGGTCAGGATATAATTTAGTGCCTATAGGGCAGGCTCTGGTGATAAATAGGGGAAACGACGCAACTGTTGTGACTTATGGTATGGGCGTAATATGGGTAAAGCAGTTATTAGCAAAGCAGCCGGGACTCGATCTGGAGCTTATCGATCTTCGTAGCTTGTTACCATGGGATAAAGAAACGGTTGCGAAATCGGTAAGGAAAACCGGCAAGTTGCTGGTACTTCATGAGGACTGCGAAACAGGTGGCGTCGGCGGAGAAATTGCCGCCTGGATTGGGGAACATTGCTTTGAGCATCTGGATGCTCCGGTTATGCGTGTTGGTTCACTAGACACCCCAGTGCCATTTTCACCTTTGCTTGAAGAAAATTTCCTGCCAAAACATCGATTCAATAAAAAAATTGATGAGTTGTTGAAATACTAGTGTCGTACCCTAGATTCTGCTGTTTTTCAGGAACTTTTGATGCAAATTGTTAGTCTTATTATTGCCGATGTAATAATTAGGCCCTACTTACCCTATAATTAGGGTAAATTCGTTATTAATTTGTTAGTTTGGCAAGGTTTCGGATCATTTTGTATACTTTCTTTTCCACATATCGTTCCCTTTTACCTATTTCCTGGCTGAGGTTTTCAGCTCGCACAGGTTATTTGATGGTTCTGTTTTCTCTTGGTTTAATATTGGCCGGTGGAAATCCATCGATTGCCCAGGGTAAAACGCATTCAAAGAAACTTGAAAGAGTAAAGAAGAAAAAATCCAAGAAAAAAAAGGACAAAAAAACCGCACAGTACCAAGGTAAGATTGAGCCCACTGCAACCCCTGCAGTTAAAGGTAATCCTACTAAAAAAAATAAGAAAACCAGTGGTAAAAGTTACCAGGAGCGCGTAGGTGGGGGCAAAATACCTCGAGGCACCAAAGGAACAAACTATGCGGGTAAGGGAAAACCAAAATCCGTTGAGAAAAGTAAGGGTACCCGCCATCGTGGTGACCCTGTCTCTGCAGAACCGAAAATTGCCGGCAATCCTACGAAAAAGAAACAGACTAGCGGGGTCAAGTATCAAAAACGGATTGGAGTGGACAACCCACCTAGAGGAACCAAAGGGACAAACTATTCAGGTAGTGGTAAACAAAAATCCATAAATGCTAGTAAGGGTACTAACTACAAAGGAGATAAAATACCGGTGGAAGCAAACCATATCAAGGGGAATCCTACCAAAAAGGTCGACAAGAGAGGTAAAGGTTACCAGGAACGGACAGGTCAGCAAGGGCCGCCTACCGGCACTCAGGGAACCCGCTTTGCGGGAAAAGGTCAACCTAAATCTATAAAGGGTGGGACTGATGGCACTAATTACCCGGGAAAAGGTCAACCTAAATCCATAAAGGGTGGGACCGACGGGACTAATTACCCGGGGAAAGGACAACCTAAGTCCATAAAGGGTGGGACCGACGGGACTAATTACGCGGGGAAAGGACGACCTAAATCCATAAAGGGTGGTAACGATGGAACTAATTACGCTGGGAAAGGGCGGCCAAAATCCATTAAGGGCGGGAGTGACGGGACTACTTACGCTGGAAAAGGTCGACCTAAATCCATAAAGGGTGGTAACGATGGAACTACCTACGCTGGACAGAGTTCCGCAGGGGCCACATCCACCGCAGGTGGACGAACTACTATCTATGGGGAGCGAGGCCGGAATTTTAAAAAAGGTGGGGTCCCTGATATTAAACTGCAGGAACAGGGAGCTCAATGGAAAGGAAATTTAAAAGGTAACAAAGTTATTGAAGGAACTCCCGGAACCCGCTTTAAGGGAAATATGAAAGTGCCAAATCGAGAGGTCTATGACTATGGTGGTGATTGGGCCGGGGACTCTAAACTGAAAAAAGTAAAACCAGATACACGTGCCAGTACTTACGCAGTCAAGGGAATGCGGGCAAAGGAAATTCCTCAAGGTCCTGGTACTACCTTTAGAGGCCATCTCAACAGCTCCAAGAAAATTGTTGGCTGGGATGGCGCTGATTTCGAGGGGCACCTCAAGGTAAAACGCCACCAGAAAGTGCGAACTGAAGGAACCCGCTATGCTGGTGATTTAAGGGTAAAACCCCATGCAAAGGTTAAGACACCGGGCACCACCTTCGCCGGTAATTACAAAGTGAGAACCAATTCCAGAATAAAAACCGAGGGCGTAGACTTTCAGGGTAACTTTAGGACCTCCACCCGTTTCTTTAAAAATCGTGACTACCGGCAGAAATCCCGTGAACAACAACTTTTCGCGGGTAACTACAAAGTCCGGCGTACCAAAGGTAAAGATCTCCATCCAAGCGCTACTTACAGTGGAGGTCGTTTAAAGGATCCTAACAAAAGGAATGACCTGTCCAGAAAATGGAAATTACTTTTAGCTAAAACCCGGAAAAATGCCGATCAGCCTAATCATTTGAAAAATAAAAACAAAAAGCCCAAGTACGATCCAAAAGAACGGGAAATTTGGAACAATTAATTATGAATTGGAAAGAACTTAGCACTCTGGAAGACCTGGAAGGGATCATAGAAAAATCTTCCCAAAAACCTGTTTTGATTTATAAACATAGCACGCGATGCTCTATCAGTAGCATTATACGTTCCAGGCTGGAGCGCTCTTGGGAAGCCGATCCATTGGATATTGAAGGTTACTTTCTGGATCTGATATCCTACAGGAAGGTGTCTCGCGCCGTTGAAGATCAGTTTCAGGTACAGCATCAATCACCACAAATTCTCATAATTGATTTGGGTAAATGCATTTTTCATTGTTCACATGTGAGCATTCGTCACCAGGCAATAAAAGAAGTGCTACATCAGGTCTCCGTTCAAAAGTCAAATTAAGGTGCTTGCAAAGGTCCTCATTTCTCTAGCACATTCTCATTTTCAGGATTTTATAAACTAAGTGGATTGTTTTTCTGTTAATAGAGAAATGGTTAAATTTAACGGTTAAAGTCAAGAAATATATGAGATTCCACAGGGCTTTTCTTCTCATATTTTTATTCACATTATCAGGATATACAGTTCAGGCTCAGGATTCGGAGGATTACGAATACACGGATGAATTCGTATGGGGAGTCAATAAGAATACCCGTGGGGGACTTATTGGGGGGTTTATCCTGAAAAAAAGTATTCGAATAAATGAACATCAATTTCAAACATATGGTTTGGAATTGATGAATGTGAAGCATCCAAAAGAAGCGAGAATATCCAACCCACTGAATGGAAACTCATTTATTTGGGGCAAACAAAACTACCTTTATTCGATCCGATTGCAATATGGCCGGGAACAGATAATTTTCAAGAAGGCATCATTTCAAGGATTACAGATTCATGCAATACTAGCTGGGGGTCCAACTATTGGGTTACTGGCACCTTATTATATCCAAAATAGCCAAGGGGTAAACGAGCCGTTTGATCCGGAAAAGCATGTAGATTTTAATAGTATCCTGGGGACTGGTAACATTCTGCAGGGTATTGGTGAGTCCGAAGTAAAATTCGGGTTAAACCTAAAACCGGCACTTAGCTTTGAATTCGGGGCCTTTAAGTCCAATGTGTCTGGGATTGAGCTGGGATTTATGTTTGAGGGGTTTACCGAGGAAATTAATTTAGTACCAAATGCTAGTAACGATCAGTTCTTCACTTCGTTCTTTGTAACCTTATTCTACGGTCGTAGAAGATAACTTCCTCCTTTACCAAATCCTTTATAACTTTACTGTTTCATAATATTGTTATGATTGAACTTCCAGTTATATCTTCTGATCGTCCTGAACGCCCTAGAAAGCCCGATTGGCTACGTGTGAAGCTCCCTGTAGGCAAGGAATACGCAAAGGTCAGGAAACTGGTGGATCAATATAAGCTCCATACCATTTGTGAAAGTGGAAATTGCCCCAATATGGGCGAATGTTGGGGTTCAGGTACCGCCACATTTATGATCCTTGGCAATGTTTGTACCAGGAGCTGTTCTTTTTGTGCAGTCGCCACCGGTCGCCCTCCGGAATATGATGAAGAAGAACCCTTACGAATAGCAGAAGCAATACGGTTGATGGGCGTTAAACACGCGGTAATAACTTCTGTGAATCGTGATGAATTGAAGGACAGAGGTGCGGAAATTTGGTACCAGACAGTAGACAAGGTCAAGGAATTAAGTCCTCAAACCACCATTGAAACCCTGATTCCGGATGTTAAGGGAAACTGGAAGGCACTTTATCGAATGATCAGCGCCGGGCAAGAAGTGGTGTCCCACAATATGGAAACAGTTAAGAGACTTTATCGTCCGGTTAGGCCCCAGGCCAGATACCATCGGAGTCTGGAACAGATACAGTTGACCAAAGAAGCTGGTAAAAGGACCAAATCCGGATTAATGCTTGGTCTGGGAGAAAAAAGGGAAGAAGTGTATGAAGCCATGGACCATTTGGTTGCGCAAGGATTGGATATTCTTACCCTTGGACAATACCTGCAACCAACAAAACTGCACATTGAGGTGGCCGAGTTCATTCATCCCGATACTTTCGAAAAGTATAAAGAAGAAGGTTTGAAACGCGGTATAAAATACGTAGAATCAGGGCCACTGGTAAGGTCTTCATATCACGCTGAACGTCATGTTTATGTCTAATTGAAGGATTGAGGGATTGAGGGATTGACAGAGTGTCCATAATTCTTTATAATTATACTTTATAAAGGAATTTAATAAGATCGACAAACTTAAATGAAATTATTTCTGTTTCTCCTGATATCAATTATTCCCTCTCATTTCCTGCAAGCTCAACGATTTTACAAAACCAGCACTCCAAAACTAAATCAGGTGAACGCCTCTAAATTGAAACAGGGTAAATGGGTTGAACTGTCAGGCAATAAGGTCAAGTCCATTACACATTATAAGGAGAACCAGTTGCATGGATCGATCGTCAAATACTGGTCAAATGGTCACTTGAAATCGGAGGAGGAATACCGGAATGATCTGCCCCACGGCTACTTTATTGATTACTACCGTTCTGGTACCACAAATCGACAGGGGAATTATCAAAGAGGTTTAAAAAACGGTTTATTTAAGAAATACTGGCAAAACGGGGAGTTGCGCACTCAGGCTAATTTTGAAAATGACATTGAACATGGCGTGACTGTCGAATATTTCAAGGATGGGACGGTAAAAAGAGAAACCCCATATGAACTGGGCATTGTCAAAGGTGATGTCAAAATGTATAGTAAAAATGGAGATTTGGTGAAGTCTAAAACCTACGTAGGAAGTTCAGTCAATTAGCACCTGGTTTCCTCTTCCTGATAATGCTCAACAGGAATGCAGCTACACATTAAATTCCTGTCTCCATACGCACTATCAATTCGGCTCACCGTCGGCCAGAATTTTGAGCCTCTAACATATGGCAAGGGATAAACAGCCTGTTGTCGACTATAAGGATATTCCCAATTATCCGTACATACCATATTTACCGTATGAGGGGCGTTCTTGAGCAAATTATTTTCACTATCCACCGTCCCCTTTTCAATATCCCGGATCTCGTCTCTTATGGTTTCCATGGCGTCACAAAATCTATCCAACTCTTCCTTTGATTCGCTTTCCGTGGGTTCGATCATCATGGTACCAGCCACAGGGAATGAAACCGTTGGAGCATGAAATCCATAGTCCATTAGTCGTTTGGCGATGTCCTCAACTTCCACTCCGCAAGCCTTGAAGGACCTGCAGTCAATGATCATTTCATGTGCACATCGACCATTTGAACCTGTATAAAGTATTTCATATGACCCCTGAAGTCTTTTCATCACATAATTGGCATTAAGTATGGCTAATTCAGTGGCCCTTTTCAAACCATAACCCCCCATTAAGGCAATGTATGCATAGCTGATTGACAATATACTTGCACTCCCCCAGGGTGCGGCACTGACCGCGGTAATAGCATGCTCCGGGCCCATATTAATAATTGGGCTACCCGGTAGAAAAGGTTTCAGATGGGCAGCCACACAAATTGGTCCCATGCCTGGTCCTCCTCCACCATGCGGAATACAAAAAGTCTTATGTAAATTCAAATGACAAACATCCGCTCCTATTTTAGCAGGGCTGGTCAATCCAACTTGAGCGTTCATATTTGCACCGTCCATATATACCTGTCCTCCTGCCTGGTGTACGATTTCACATATTTCCTTTATTTGTTCTTCGAAAACTCCATGAGTAGAAGGATAGGTTATCATTAAAGCGGATATATTTGCTTTATAAAATGAAACTTTCTCCATCAAATCTTCTGAATCAATATTGCCGTGTTCATCACATTTGATAATCACCACCTGCATACCCGCCATCACTGCGCTTGCAGGGTTGGTACCATGGGCCGATGAAGGAATCAAGGCAATATTGCGATCTTCCTGATTATTATGTCTATGATAAGCCTGTATTACGGTTAGGCCGGTAAACTCCCCCTGAGCGCCAGAGTTCGGCTGTAATGAGGTGGCTTCAAACCCAGTGATTATACTTAACCACCCTTCCAGTTCTGTGAACATCTCCCGGTAACCCAACGCTTGATCCCTGGGAGCGAAAGGGTGAATATTAGCAACTTCTGGCCAGGTAATTGGCATCATTTCGGCGGTTGCATTTAATTTCATAGTACATGAACCCAAAGAGATCATACTGTGTACCAGTGAAAGGTCGCTGTTCTCTAACTTTTTCAAGTATCGCAACATTTGATGCTCAGTCTGATTTCTTTTAAAAACAGAATGGGTTAAGTAGTCGCTTTCCCTGGTCAAATGGCCGAGCCATTGAAAATCAAGATCCTGTGATAGTTCTTCTATATGTATCCTGCTCTCCTGTTGAGTGGCCTTGGCGAAAATATTGAGTATCTGCTCTACATCTACAACTTTGGTGGTCTCGTCCAGGGAAATCCCAATGGAATCATCGCCATCATACCTGAAATTACATTCGTTAAGCAATGCTAGCACCTTTATGCTTTCCAATAGAGTGCTATTGGGTATTTGAGTAGTTACCGTATCGAAATAGTTGGGGTTGGAGATCTTGAATCCAAGTTGACCAAGTCCCCTTGCAAGAACAATGGTCAATCCATGGATTCTGGATGCTATCGTTTTAAGACCCTCTGCTCCATGATATACCGCGTACATCCCGGCAATTACTGCTAATAAGACCTGCGAAGTGCAAATATTAGAAGTGGCTTTTTCTCTCCGAATGTGTTGCTCACGGGTTTGTAAAGCCATACGGTAGGCTTTATTACCTTCCTTGTCCAGGGACACTCCAATAATGCGCCCGGGAAGCTGTCTTTTATATTTTTCTCTGGTAGCAAAGTAAGCTGCGTGAGGGCCTCCGTAGCCCATGGGTACTCCAAACCGTTGGGTGGTACCTACTACCACGTCCGCCCCCATTTCTCCAGGCGCCTTCAATAAGGTTAGACTTAATAGGTCAGCTGCAACCACTGATAACACTCCGTTCCTATGAGCTTCCGCAATAATCTCTTGGTAGTCCTCAAACCCTCCCTCCAAATCCGGGTATTGAATCAAAATTCCAAAATATTCCGATGGGTCTACTTCAAAGTCTGAAAGTGGCCCAATAACCAATTCAATGCCTAAAGGACGGGACCTCGTTTGAAGAATCTCTATGGTATGTGGGAATACTTTGTCATGCACAAAAAATTTTATGATCTGCTTTTTATCACCTTTACGGAGATTAAATAACATACTCATCCCTTCTGCCGCCGCTGTTCCTTCATCAAGCAATGAAGAGTTCGCAAGTTCCATTGCTGTCAGGTCTGAAACCATTGTCTGAAAGTTTACCAGAGCTTCCAAACGACCCTGGGAGATTTCAGCCTGATAAGGAGTATAAGCTGTGTACCAGCCGGGGTTCTCTAAAATATTACGCTGAATTACCAAAGGCAAATTGCAGTTGTAGTAACCTAACCCGATGTAGGATTTAAACACCTTATTCTTTTTCATCAATCTGGAGAAAGATGCCAGGAAGTCGTATTCAGTCTGCGCTGTGGGAAGGTTTAGGTCCTGGTCCAGCCGTATTTCCAAAGGTACGGTTTGTTCTACTAGCTGATCCAAATCTGAGGCCTCAATTACCTGCAGCATTTCTTTAACTTCACCTTCCCCAGGCCCATTGTGGCGTTGGTAGAATTGATGATATTTATTAATCTCTACACTCATATTTCGTGCGGGTTAACGGCCTAAAAAAGCTTTACAAAGGTAAAATTTAATTGCCATTTTTTGACCTAGGTGGTTATTTTTTATGGTCCCTAACCACTTATCAAAATTCTTTTGAGATCAACCCTAGATTGTTACTATCTTTGATGCAAAAATTGGCGCCTATGCAAAATCTATTAACACTTAGTTGCTTGATTATTTTTTGTAATCATGCTGGCTTTCCACAGTTGAACACTGCTATCCAATTGCCATCGGAGCCAAATTCTATTGCTGAACAATATGCCAAAACGATCAGTGAAGCTGATCTACAAAATTACTTGAGCATACTAGCATCCGATGCACTTGAAGGTAGAGAAACCGGTAGCCGGGGACAGAAAATGGCTGCAGCCTTTATCAGAGAACACTTTCGGGATAACAGACTTCTTCCAATCGTGATAGAAGATTCTGATAGTCTTTACTTGCAAAAATTCGAGTTGTACCGAAACTACCATAAGGAAATCTATATTGAATCAAATGGTCATAAATACATGCATTTGAATGACCTCCTCTATCTCGGAAATGCTAATGTTTCACCGCCCAAAGAAATGTCATTGAGTTTTGTCGGTGATGGAGAAGAAAAGGACTATCAAGGCTTAGACGTAAAAGGTGGCATGGTAGCTTTTATTGCCAAAACCCACAATGAACGGCAGTTAAAAATGAAGGTCGCCAGGGAAAATGGTGCAGTTGCATTTTTTGTATTGAATACTGCAAATAAATCTGAATTTGAAAAGTATTTGGACAAAAATGCCCGGTTTTTCGAGTCAACGTCGATAACCAGGGAAAAGGAGCAACCAGGTGAGAAAATATTATTCCTAGGCAACACTGAGTTGCTTGCTGAATTGTTAGATGTTGATATTCAAAAAATAGAAAACGCTCTAAAGAAAGCCAGACAAAGTTCCAAAAATCCTTTTAGAAAGATCAAGTCGTTATCAATAAATGTAAAAATTGAGAAAATATCTGTGCAATTCGAAACAGAAAATGTATTGGGCTTTATAGAAGGAAGTGACAAAAAAGAAGAGTTGGTGGTAATCACCGCCCATTACGATCACATGGGCAGAAAGGGTGATCAAATATTCAATGGAGCTGACGATGACGGTTCTGGGACTTCCGCACTGATGGAAATGGCTCAGGCTTTTAACATTGCTAAGGCCAATG
>QIEB01000065.1 GCA_003229495.1 Flammeovirgaceae bacterium | reverse complement strand
CAAGTTTTTCAAACGAGTCATAGTCCAGTCCAATAATCACATAGGCATAGAAAGCCAACATGGAGGTAATATTACTGGTATAACTGTTGTCGTTGAATTCCAGAGGTTGGGACTCCGTGTACTCGAATTGCCAGTCACGGTCCGCAAAATTAAATATCAACGACTCGTAATTGCTGTTGAAAATAGGTCTTGATGACTGAATCTGTACTGATGCTGTAAAGTTTCCCACCGCGGGCCGACTTTCGATGGTAATGATAATGTTGCAACTGATCTTCTCGGAACTAGTAAAAACATCGTTGGTCCATCTCCTCCCATTCATAAATTGAAAAAATGCGCTCTCCATGTCTTTAAAAACCCGTCTTTCGGTGGTCTCTACTTGAGGACCCACATTGACAATTACATTGCAGTTTAACTCCTGTCCATAAACCTGAGAACAGAATAGCAATAGTAGAAGTAGGTATCTAGTTTTTTGGATAATTAAGGATATGTTGGACAATGTCATGCGCTACATCCGTTTTAGATTTTAACTCAAACTTGATCCGGTTATTGTCCCCGTCGATAATCGTTACCCGATTAGTGTCATAGGCAAACCCCGCGCGCTCATCGTTTAAAGAATTGAGCACGATAAAATCCAGGTTTTTCTTCTTCAGTTTTTTTACAGCATTTTCTTCTTCATTATCAGTTTCCAAGGCAAATCCCACGGTAAACTGATGATCTTTTTTCAACTTTCCCATCTCAAGTGCGATGTCCAAAGTGGGTTTTAATTGAATTTCCTGAACATGTGGGGTTTTCTTAATTTTCTTGTGGGACTTCTTGGTTGGCGTAAAGTCAGCTACAGCGGCTGCGAATATGGCGATATCGCAGCTGGGAAACACTGTTGAAGCAGCCTTGTACATTTCTTCTGCACTTTTGACTTTAATCAGCTCAATATTCGGATCCTCTAGTTGTAGTGCCGTGGGGCCACTCACCAGGGTCACAGATGCACCGAGATCAGCCAACTGCTTAGCAATGGCATACCCCATTTTACCGCTGCTATAGTTGCCGATAAACCTGACCGGGTCGATCTCCTCAAATGTAGGACCGGCAGTAACCAAGGCTTTCTTACCAGCTAGTGGGTTATTGATGCCGAAATGATTTTCAAGTATTTCCGTTATTTCCTCAGGTTCTGCCATCCTTCCAGTACCGACCAGGCCGCTGGCCAATTCACCATACCTGGCTTCAATTAATTGATTGCCAAATTCCTTAAATCTTAACAGGTTTTCTTGAGTACTGGGGTGCTGGTACATGTCCAAATCCATAGCTGGAGCCCAGTAAACCGGACATCGCGCTGATAAGTAGACTGCTGTCAGTAAATTATCACAAATACCCTGACTACATTTAGCCATGGTGTTTGCACTTGCCGGTGCTATGACCATTACCTCAGCCCAAAGACCAAGGTCCACATGATTGTTCCATAACTGGCCTTCACCATCATGAAAGTTGATCAGTACTTCTCTTTTTGATACCGTGGAAAGCGTTAGAGGGGTTATAAATTCAGTGGCGGCCGGGGTCATTATTACTTGAACTTCGGCCCCTGCTTTTATCAGCAAGCGTACCAGCGAGGCAGATTTATAAGCAGCTATGCTGCCACAAACTCCCAGCAGGATCTTTTTTCCACCAAGCATGGGATAAGAATGACTAGTCGATGTTTTCTTCTTCCTCCTGTTCCGGAATCCGGAACCTTATTTGTTCATCCTGGAATTCTTCTATAGCAATGGTAGAAGGTTTTGGCATTCTTTCGTAGAATTTCGAAATTTCTATTTGTTCCCTGTTCTCAAAAACTTCTTCCAGATTATCCACAGTTGAGGCAAATTCAGCCAATTTACCACTCAACTCCTCCCGGATAGTGGTCGAAAGTTGTCGTGCCCGTTTCGATATAACAGCAACTGATTGATATATATTACCAGAAGGTTGAGCAATGCTATCCATATCACGGGTGATGATTGATGCTTTAGACATATTAATTATTATTTGATTTTAGAATTTTATTATTTGAAATGAATTCATTCATCCATTTCCTGCAGTCATCATTAATTCGCCCTGCGTCTTTTGCAAATTTACTATCTGTATAGTTCTGAACGAAATAATTGTAGATATCAATTGCTTTTTCATACCGCTCCTTCTGTTTTGAAGATATAGAATGTTTGGAATATTGATACTGCGACTCTAACTTTAAATAGTTCACTTCCTCGTTGTATTGACTATCAGGATAGTCTTTACTGAAATTCTCAAAGGCAATTACTGCGGAATTATGTTTCGACAATTTTTTATATAACAAAGCATTATTATACGCTTTGGTCTCTAATTTTCGCTGCAATTCATTTATAGTTGCAGTAGCCTGGCCTGTATATTGAGTTTCGGGGTATAAGTTTAGAAATCGCTGCATGGCAGCAATCGCTTCCGAGGAACTTGACTGATCCAATTCTTCTACCGGTGAGTCTAGAAATAGTGAGTAGGCGTGCATATACATGCTTTCGAGGGCGAACTCACTCCTGGAATAAGTTTCATAAAAGGACTCAAAATAAAATGCGGCCTCTACAAAAAGATTTTGATGAAAATGACAATATGCGTAATAAAAATTGGCGGCTTCTGCTTCAGGCATACCCCTAATTAAGGGCAGTATCTCTTCATAAAGCAAGCTCGCTTTGATATAATCGCCCTTATCGCCACGTTCATAATATTTGACTGCTGCATCGTATTTCTGGCGCCAATCGGTGCTTTTCTGTATCTTTCTAAATTCACTGCACCCTATCAATATATACAGTGAAAGAAAAAATATTAAAAGCCTTCTACCCATAGCATTCCTCATCGGGGTGCAAATATAAAGTTGATATATCTAATAAACAATTGAACTGCTTCCTTTAACAATTGTTAACAATAGCAAAAATCGGACCTGGTATAGGGATATTAATTGACCTCCTGCAGTTTATCAATATCGCTTTCAGGAGGCTTTTCTGCGGTGTCTGTTGGCATTTGCATGGCATCCGGTAACTTTAACTTTGGCTGAAGATAAGGAATCTTTTGGTTGGCAAATGACCCTGTAGTTACCACGCTTTCTCTGGTAGGCCTTTCATATGCTCGCCAAGAGAAATTTTCCAGTTTCATGCCACCTGCTTTGATTTCATGAAAAGGAATAAACGAACCATCAGGAGAATAAAAGGTAATGTCGGATATCTTCTTCTGCTCAAATTTTAATCGCATATCACCACAAATTACTTTATTCATTCCCAAAACCAGCGAATCGGACTTTTCCAGTTCAAAATAGATGCTTTCCCCATTGCCGTTTACGTCCACCTGGTGCAATTGACTCTCCTTAAAAAATGCAATCATATTTCTACCTTTTACCTGATTGTAAAATTCATCTACTGCTACGGACGTTACAAAAGCTTTGGTATCCATATACATCTTGTCAATACGTCCATTGGACATCACTATTGAAATAGTATCAGATTCCATTTGATTGTTGTCGCTCCATAGAACCGGATCATCATAGAGGTAAATCACCGAGTCAGCCGTATGATAACTCAGCGAGTCTGCTATTCCCTGTAAATCAGGTTTATAAATCCTCACATTGTGAAAAGCCAGTAATCTTTCCTTTTTTGGTATAGAGTCTTCTATACTTATCAGGGTATCAGCTGATAAGAACAAGGTGTCCTGGACAAAGATCTTTTTCATCAAGGTGTTCCCATAGATCTTGGTAATCCCTTTTTCCTTCCAATACTTACCGTAATCACCGAATATTATGACATCATCTTCCTTACTAACCAGTGAGACATTGCTGGTAGCAGTATAATAAGCTTTGCTTTTATCGCCAAATAGATCATCTCCATACAATAAATATTTCGGAGTTTCGATAGCTGCCCCGGAGAAGTTCGAGATATCCTCTTGAGTCTTGTAAACCCCGCCATTATCAGCGATCAAAACCGTGCCATTATTTGCGGTGATCACTGTAGGACCTAGAAAATAGGCCACTTCTGTCACGGTATTGAACTGAAAAGTATCTGCCTCCACCAGGTAGTCCTGGTTTCTTAAAACTACACTGTCTTTGAACGAAGCATAACGCGCGTCGGTGTCGTAGTACCCTTTTTTACTGGTCAGGGTGTTAGTTTCAGTCACCAGCCGTCCGTTCTCAAAGTAATATGCTAAGTGCTCAATCATATCATAATCCAGAAAATCCGTGGTGAGGGTCATAGAAGGGTCACGATATACTACATTTTCACGCATTTGAGCCAATTTTTGGTTGCCCTGGTAGATCAGGTTACCTCCGGTAATGGTGATGGAATCGCCTTCCTGGACCCGGACACGACCAAAGATCTTTACCAGATTTTGCTTCTTATAGAAGAAAGCTGAATCACCGTAAATACGGGTGTCTTCTTGAGAGAAGATCACTCCGCCAATTACCTTATCAAATCTTACCCCGTCTTCCTCCCCATTTTCAAGATATTCCGCTTTTTCCAGTTTTATCCGGTCAATATCCTGGGCCAACAAGGGCTCGCTAAAAAGTAGGCCCGCTATCAGTGAAACTGATAGTGAATAAATTGATAACTTTAGTGTGGGCTTTAACACGGTGTAAATTTATCATAATTATTGCAAACAGAGATAATACCAATATGAACAAGTTAGCGAATGGCTTGAAAGACTTCATCAAATCCGAAGACTTACTACTGCCTGCTGACAAGGTGTTGGTGGCGGTAAGTGGAGGTGTAGATTCTATGGTTTTGGCCCATCTATTGCACAAATTGGGTTACAATTTGGGGATAGCCCACGTAAATTTTCAATTAAGAGGTAAAAGTGCTGAATTGGATGAACAGCTGGTAAAGAAAACTGCAGAAGAGTGGCAGGTACCTTTTCATGTGAGGAAATTCGACACTCCAGCCTATGCCAAAAAAAACAGCATTTCTACCCAAATGGCCGCACGAGACTTACGCTACCAGTGGTTTGACCAGCTAAAAGAAACCTACAATTACCATAAGATTGCCACCGGACATCATCAGAATGACGTGCTTGAAACCCTATTATTGAATTTGACAAAAGGCACCGGGATTGCCGGACTCCATGGGATATTACCCAAACGGGATTCAATTATCAGGCCTTTACTTTTTGCTCAGAAAGAGCAAATTATTAATTACGCAAAAAACGATGGTGTGAATTGGCGCGAGGACCAGTCCAATGACAGCGATCAATATCAGAGAAATCTCATAAGAAATCAGGTAGTACCAGTACTAAAGAAAATCAATCCAAAACTTGAGGAGTCCATCCAAAACACCGTTGAGATTTTCAGGTCTGTCGAGAAGCAATACCTCAGCTCAATTGAACAGTTGCGTGACCGCATATTTAAAGTAGATGGGAACCATGTAATGGCAAGAAAGTCTGACCTTGAAGACATCGAAGCACCTGTATTGGTGGATTTAATCCAGGGTTTTGGTTTTAATTATGACCAGTGCAAATCCATGCTTGGCGAGGCTTTCAATCATACAGGCAAGATCTTTCAATCCACCTCACACACCTTGAATATTGATCGTGAACACGTAATTATCACTACTCATGCTTCGGAATCTAAGAATATTGAGATACATGAACATCAAACGGTCTTGAAAGTAGCAGCACACCAATGGAAGTTAACTGAGCACCTCAATAATAAATATACCATTAGGCCGGAGGCATGGATTGGAGCATTCGACCTGAGAAAACTGGCATTCCCGTTGACCGTCCGGAAATGGTTACCTGGTGACCGGTTTTGCCCCCTGGGCATGAGCGACTCAAAAAAGCTGAGTGATTTTTTGATTGATTCCAAAGTGCCGGTAAATCTAAAGGAGCACATTAAGGTGTTAGTATCCAAAAATGACATTGTTTGGGTAGTTGGACATCGTATTGACGACAGGTTTAAGGTTACAGAAAATACGGACAGCGTGCTGGAGATAGAAGTGAACAATTCAAATGTCGAACGCCGAACGCCGAACACCGAACACCGAACACCGGCTGAATAACGCCGAACATCGAACGCCGAACCAATGATGAATGAACACGCACTTCGACATTCGGCGTTCAACATTCGACATTCCCTCAGGTTGGTTTGTTAACATTCCAATTGTAACTTAGCGCTCCCATAATTCATTTCACATAACCTCAAATAGAATCAAATGAAAGTAACAGTGGTTGGAGCCGGCAATGTAGGGGCAACTTGTGCCGATGTGCTGGCATATCGAGAAATAGCCAATGAAGTAGTACTGGTAGACATCAAAGAAGGACTTGCAGAGGGTAAAGCTCTGGATATCTGGGAGAAGTCACCTATCAACCTATATGATACCCGAACTGTCGGTTCGACAAATGATTACAGTAAAACTGCCGGATCAAGTGTAGTAGTGATTACCTCAGGCATTCCCAGGAAACCCGGGATGTCACGGGATGATCTTATTTCTACCAATGCCGGTATCGTAAAATCAGTAACTGAAAATGTGGTAAAACATTCCCCGGATGCGATCATAATAGTTGTCTCTAATCCACTTGATGTCATGACTTATCAGGCCCATCTTACCTCCGGGCACCATCGCGACCGGATTATGGGAATGGCAGGTATTCTTGATACAGCACGTTATAGGTCTTTCCTGGCGGAGGCTTTAAATGTAAGCCCAAAGGACATTCAGGCGGTATTGATGGGTGGACATGGTGATACCATGGTACCTTTGCCAAGATACACCACCGTTGCTGGAATTCCTGTTACCGAATTGATCGATAGTCAGCAATTAGATGCCATCATAGAAAGGACAAAAAAGGGTGGAGGAGAACTGGTCAAACTGATGGGAACATCTGCCTGGTACGCACCAGGAGCGGCTGCCGCCCAAATGGTAGAAGCTATTGTCCGGGACCAAAGAAGAATCTTCCCTGTGTGTGCAGAGTTGCAGGGGGAATATGGTATTGAGAATACTTATTTGGGGGTGCCGGTAGTTTTAGGTAAAAATGGCATCGAAAAAGTAATTGAGCTGGATTTAAATGATGAGGAAAAAGCCTCTCTGGAAATCAGCCGGGGTCACGTTCGAGATGTCATGAATGCCTTGGAAAACCTGGGTTAGATGGATTTGGCAAGAATCCATTGAGTGATATAATCCAGTACTTCTTCTTTTCCTAATTCGTTATGGGTTTCATGTCTCATCCCGGTCCATAGTTTCAGTGTGGAATATCCGGCGGCGGATTTTGAAAATGCTTCACTTGCTGAGGCAGAGGTAATACTGTCATCGGTACCATGCATTATCAGAACAGGTATCGAAAGCTTTTCCGCATGGTCCAGAGCGTATTGTCCGTTTGAGAAGGCTTCTGTAAACAAACCAGCAGAGATTTTATCGTGGACAAGAGGATCATTTAGATACGCTTCACCCACGGAAGCATCCCTGGACAGGTATTCCGGAAGTAATCCATTTGCCTGAATGAAACCCGGATAGATCTTTGATATCCACCGGCCCAATGTAAGCTGCCAGCTGGTTGGTTCAAAACTGAGTTGCAACCAGGGAGAACTAAGTACCGCGCCCTTGACTTCACTGGAATTTCTCCTTAAAAGGTAGTTAATCATTATGTTGCCACCCCAGCTATGCCCATACAAAAACATTGGCAAGTCAAGATGTCGCAGTCGGGCTTCTTTCATAACAGATTCAACGTCATCCCATAAACACCGGCAGCTGGCATGACCTTTTTTGCCCGGGTTGCGGCCATGTCCCCTTTGATCGATTCCATATACAGCGATTTCCGAACCGTTCAAATGCCTGGCAACATGGTCATACCGCCCAATGTGTTCTCCCAAACCATGAATCAAACAAACCACCGCCCTTGGCTCTGCCGGGACCCAACACAAACCAACTAATGGATTACCATCTTCAGCAATTAAGTTAAATTCTGTACCAGACAATATGGGTGGGATTTTTGTTTTTTGGCGAAATTAGGCTTTTTGCACAAATTTGGAGGTAATCTAAAAAAAATGATCTGCTTATTCTAAATTTGAATCCATATCTGAATTTTAAAACACATCTTGAAGGGCTTACATATTTTTCTTATTTGCCTGGTTTTGGCGTTGGGTGTTGGGGGTTTTTTCTTCTACAAATATTGGTATTCTGATCAACGGCTCAATGTATGGGACCTGGTGCCAGAATCAGCAATTTTAGTCTATGAAAGTACCAATACCGTGGAGAATTGGAATGAGATTCAGAGCAAGTCAGTTTGGACTAACCTCCAACAAATCCCCTACTATGCCAATATCGGCAAAAAAGTAGAACTTCTGGATAGCCTTTCTGGTAGTGAAGGAAAATTACATAAACTGCTGCAAGCAAAACCCTTGGTATTTTCAATACATAGAATTTCGCAGGAAGCGCTGGGTTTTTTGTTTTTCATCTCGCTAGACGATTACTCAGATTATGATTTGATCAATACCCTGGTGGCTCAATACAAGACCAGAGATGACTTCAGATTCCAGACCAGGACCTATCAGGATATAGTTATACACGAAGCGGTCAACCAGGAATACGAAGAAGTTTTCAGTTACTTAATACATAAAAACTACTTTGTTGGGAGTTTTACTCCTTTTCTGGTAGAAGATGTGATACGCAATTTATCAGGGCAAACCAAGAATAGCTTCGCTTTGGCAAATCCTAAACTGTTCGAGCTGGCAAAGCTGGATAACGATCAGGGTAATATCTACATCAACAATCAGAAGA
This sequence comes from Flammeovirgaceae bacterium, assembly GCA_003229495.1. Taxonomy (GTDB): domain Bacteria; phylum Bacteroidota; class Bacteroidia; order Cytophagales; family Cyclobacteriaceae; genus SZUA-3. The sequence goes on along the minus strand of QIEB01000065.1, from coordinate 6,161 downwards.
TACCGCAATTATTATCTGCTTTCACAGAGGAACATATGTCACCGGAGCTCTCCCCTCTGGGTCACCTGGCAACCTCTACCTTCTTAGATATTAAAGTCACCAATGACCAGATATTATTCAATGGGTTTAGCATAGCTGACAAACTCAGCCCCTATCTTTCTTGCCTGGAGGGGACCCAGGGAAAACCCCTGGGATTTGAATCGCTGCTTTCCAATGAAGTAGCTGTTCTTTATCATTTTACTTTTCATGACCCTGTTTTCTGGCATCAAAGGCTTCGGTCTTATTGGAACGAACACGACCGGCAACAGTTGCAGGCCTGGTCGCGATTAAGTGAACAATTTGACTGGAATCCGTCAAAATTAATTTCAACACAGGATCAGGAATTGGGACTGGCGGTTATCGGTACCATAGACGATGAAAAGCCAGATAAGTTAGTATATCTGCATTTCTCGGACTTTAACGAGGGGTTGTTCCAACTCAATTCCCTTTCAGAAAAGTCTGCACTGTCAACTGGAGACAGCTTATACATAGAGTCATACGCAGGAAATGAAATACGTCAAATCGAGGTTGAGGAATTTCCCTCCAAACTATGGGGCAAGCTATTTGGAGGCTTTAAGCAATGCTTTTTCATGCCCTTGGACGATTATGTGGTGCTTTCCAGCAGCATCGCAGGGTTGAAAGGGTTGATTAATGCGATTGAAGAGGAGGAGACCTGGGGAAAATCTATTGTCAAGAGTCAATTCATTGAGAACTCCTTACAAGAGGCCAATTTAAGTTATTATGTGAATTTGGTAAAAGTATGGAATATCTTGGATCAAAATCTTTCGCCACGGTGGAAAACGTTCCTGGACCTTCATGGAAGGACCTTGAAAAAATTCGAGTTATTGGCCTTGCAATTTAGTGACATAGGAGACAAATTCTATACCAGCGGGGTGTTAACATACAGTAAACAGGACCGCAACAGAGGAAAAACCGCTAGATTTCAAAATATACAGCAGGTACATACTGCATCCCCGATCACCTCAAAACCATTCGTAGTCAAAAATCACAACAATGGCGGGAGCGAGGTGCTTGTTCAGGACAGTTTGAAATACCTCTATTTGATCAGCAGTCAGGGGCGTAAGTTATGGCAGGATTCCCTTGCTGGTTCCATTAGTGGTGAAGTAAGTCAGATTGACTATTATTCAAATAATAAATTGCAGTACCTGCTGGCGACCGAGCGGGAGATTCATATTATTGACAGAAATGGCCACCCTATTGATGGTTACCCTATTACAGTACCTACCAAAACCAGATTGCGTAATGTCCGGGCAATTGACTACGATAATAGTAAGAGTTACCGATTTATTGCCAGTGATGAAAACGGGCAAATATATATGTTCGATAAAGAGGGCAAGCTTTTAGAAGGCTGGAACCCCAAGATCTTGCAGGATCAGTTGCTATATGCTCCACAGCACCTAAGGATCAGAGGTAAAGATTGCATCATTGCTATTCAGGAAAATGGAATAATTTATATATTGAATAGACGAGGCAGTCCCTATCCGGGATTTCCACTAGACTTGAAAGGCCCAATCCGGGGACCATTATTTATCGAGGAGGGAGCAGATTTTACCAAAACCCAATTTACAGCCATCACTACCCAGGGTCTGATAATAAAATTTAATCTGAATGGTATAGTTCAGGGAAAGCAGCAACTGGTAAAACCCAGCAGAGACACCCAATACCAACTTTGCGTAGATCCTTCAAAAAGGCATTACGTGATTATGCGACAAAATGCTAATCGGCTGGGAATACTTAATAGTAAAGGTGAAGTAATATTGGAGAAAGACTACCTTAGTTCGGCAAATTTAGTGGTTCAGTACTATCTGCTTGGAAACGATCATAGTATTTTTGCAGTGACTGATCCTGTTCAGCAGTTTACTTATTTCTACCGTCAGGATGGTATTCTGGTTAATTCATCACCTATTGAAAGCTCGGGTGAAATTGCCTTGTTGTATTATGAAAACCAAAATCAACACCATATTTATAGCGTTTATGAAAGTCAATATGCCCTCCTTTCTTTTTAGGTCCTTTATACCTTTTCTGGTGGCCTGGTTGATTGCCTTTACCACCAAGGCCCAGGATACAGTAACCTATAACCTTGGTTCACCATATCAAACAGTCTTACACCCATTTGGCAAATTTGCAGCCAGACAGTATGGGAGACTTAAAGTATGGCAGTACTTGGGTATATGCTTATTCCTGATTTTCGGGTCAGTGATGATTTTTCTGGACAGGCCATTCCAAACCGGGGATTGGATCAGTAGTGATGGAATAGATGGCTACTTTAAATCTCAATCGAAGAACTAAAACAAGACTTATGAAATTTGCAACCAAAACTATTCATGCGGGGATCACGCCAGACCCTACCACCGGAGCCATAATGACTCCTATATATCAAACCACCACCTATGTACAACAAGCTCCGGGAGAGCACAAAGGCTACGAATACAGCCGTTCCCAAAACCCTACCAGGGATGCGCTCCAAAAGAACCTGGCGGCTTTGGAAAACGGGAAATATGGTTTGTGTTTTGCTTCCGGATTAGCTGCCACCGATGCTGTTCTCAAAACACTGAGCCCGGGTGATGAGGTGTTGAGCACCAATGATCTGTATGGTGGCACTTACCGTATTTTCACCAAAATCTTCATGCAGTACGGGCTGAAATTCACCTTTATCACCATGACCGATGCCGGTCTCCTGGAGCAGTATATAAATGAAAATACCAAATTGATTTGGGTAGAAACGCCTACCAATCCCATGATGCACATTATAGATATCAGGGCGGTGGTAAAGCTGGCAAAAAAAAGAAACATCAAGGTAGTGGTAGATAATACCTTTGCTACCCCTTATCTACAACGTCCCCTGGATCTTGGAGCCGACTTGGCAATGCATTCAGTGACTAAGTACCTTGGAGGTCATTCGGATGTGATTATGGGAGCCTTGGTGTTAGATGACGATAACTGGGCGCAGGAGTTGGAATTTATACAAAATGCTTCCGGGGCAATATCGGGTCCTCAGGATTGTTTTTTAGCCCTGAGAGGCATTAAAACGCTGCACTTACGAATGCAGCGACATTCTGAAAATGCCGCTGCAGTGGCCTGCGCATTGCGAGAGCATCAACGGGTGGATAAGGTGTATTGGCCTGGTTTTGAAGATCATCCGAATCACGAAATTGCCAAGCAGCAGATGGATGCTTTTGGGGGCATGATCTCATTCACTTTGAAAGGCGATGATGTAGAAGAGACCAAGAAATTGATGCAGAAGTTTAAATATTTCCAATTGGCAGAATCCCTGGGAGGTGTAGAGTCATTGTGCGGCCATCCCGCTACTATGACCCATGCCAGCATTCCCCGTGAAGAAAGGATAAAATCAGGACTTTTGGATTCATTGATCCGGCTTAGTGTGGGGATCGAAGATAAAGAGGATTTGATTGATGATCTGAATCAGGCACTTAGGGAACGGTAGAACAGTAGAACAGTAGAGCATTCGAGCAATTGAACATTTGAGCACGTGAGCATGTGAGCATTTGAGCAATTGAACATTTGAGTAACGTGCCTCCGGACGAGGAACTATCCCCGAATGATCCCGGATTCATTCCGGGACGGGACCGGGCCCCATGCCCCATGCCTCTGCCCCATGCCCCAAGCCCCAAGCCCCATGCCCCATGCCTCTGCCCCATGCCCCATGCCCCAAGCCCTCTGCCCCATGCCCCATGTCCCATGCCCATTGCAATATGATAAGCTAATCACTATTTTGCGGGACATCAAAAGCCACTACGCTATGATTAACCTCCTTAAGAGTACCTTTCAAATTGTTTCGATCCTGATATTGATACTGCTTTTTCATGAGGGACAGGCCCAGAAGAAGAAAAACCAAAACGCTAACCTCGGTTTTGACGAATCACTGTACAAAGCTCTGGAGTGGAGAAGCATTGGACCGTATCGCGGCGGCCGGTCTGCAGCAGTAACAGGAGTACCAGGAAAACCAAATCTGTACTATTTCGGCAGTGCCGGTGGAGGTGTTTGGCGCACCAAGAACGGGGGAAATAGTTGGGAGAATATCTCGGACGGGTATTTCGGAGGATCTGTTGGGGCAGTGGCAGTCAGCGAATATGATCACAATGTGATCTATGTAGGCGGAGGCGAAAAAACCGTTAGGGGAAATGTATCCTTCGGCTATGGAATGTGGAAATCTACTGACGCCGGACAAACCTGGAGCCAGGTGGGTCTAAAAGACTCCCGTCATATCTCCAGAGTACGTATTCATCCGAAGAATCCTGACCTGGTCTATGCGGCGGTGATGGGAAATCTGTTTGCAGCTAACGATACCCGAGGGGTTTACCGCAGCCAGGATGGGGGGGCCACCTGGAAACGGGTTTTATTTGTGAATAATGAAGTAGGAGCAGTTGATTTGATCCTGGATGCTAATAATCCTCGGATTCTTTATGCCAGTACCTGGAGGGTGAGGCGAACCCCATATAGTCTTAGCAGCGGAGGACAAGGATCAGGATTATGGAAGAGTATCGATGGTGGAGAGACCTGGAACTCATTATCAGCAAAGAAGGGACTTCCACAAGGTATTTTGGGAATTATTGGGATCGCTGTTTCACCGGCCAACTCACAGCGGGTATGGGCCTTGGTTGAGGCTGAAGAGGGCGGACTGTTTCGATCTGAAGATGGCGGGGAAAACTGGACCAAGATAAACGATCAGCGGAGCCTGAGACAAAGGGCCTGGTATTACACGCGTATTTATGCCGATCCGGTTGATGAGGACGTTATGTACGTGCTTAATGTACGGTTCCATAAATCGAAAGATGGGGGTAAAACTTTTACCGAATATGAAACCCCGCGACCATCATGATCTCTGGATTGCGCCAGAGGACCCAGATAGAATGGTGGTAGGAGATGATGGCGGTGCTCAGGTTTCATTTGACGGCGGAGAAAACTGGACTACCTATTATAATCAACCTACAGCACAATTTTACCGGGTAACCACGGACAACAGCTTTCCATACAAAATATACGGGGCTCAGCAAGATAACTCTACCGTTCGGATAGCCCATAGAACTGAAGACAGAGCGCTTACGGAAAGGGATTGGGAACCGACTGCTGGTGGTGAAAGCGCGCATATCGCTGTAGATCCAATCAACCATGACATTGTTTATGGAGGCAGTTATGGTGGATTCCTGTCAAGAGTAAATCATGGAAATAATCAAAGGAGAGTTGTCAACGTATGGCCCGATAATCCTATGGGACACGGTGCAGAAGGAATGAAATATCGGTTTCAATGGAATTTTCCCATATTCTTTTCTCCGCATAATCCCAAAAAGCTATACACAGCCTCCAATCATCTACACGTTAGCTACAACCAGGGACAGTCCTGGAAGTTGATCAGTCCCGATCTGACCCGTAATGATCCAACAAAATTGGGACCCTCAGGCGGCCCAATTACCAAGGACAATACTGCAGTAGAATACTATTGTACAATTTTCGCTGCCCTTGAGTCTCCTTATGAGGAGGACTTGATTTGGGTTGGTTCGGATGACGGACTTATTCATGTCTCCAGAAATGGAGGTGATAATTGGCAAAATGTAACTCCGGTTGGTTTACCAGAATGGACCATGATTAACAGTATCGATCCCAGTCCATTCATCAAAGGAGGAGCCTATGTGGCGGCCACTTCGTACAAAATGGGAGACTTTAAACCTTACCTTTTCAAAACAGAGGACTATGGCGCCACCTGGTCCCAAATAACCAACGGTATTGAAATCGATCATTTTACCAGGATAGTCAGAGCTGACCCCAACCGACAAGGGCTTCTCTATGCAGGGACTGAAAGCGGGATGTATATTAGTTTTGACGATGGAGGCAGCTGGAAACCATTCCAACTGAATCTTCCCATAGTACCAATTACCGATTTAGCCATAAAGAATGATAATTTAATTGCAGCTACTCAGGGACGAGCTTTTTGGATTATTGATGATTTAACACCATTACATCAGTTAAACCAAGACATAGCCGAAAGCGAGGTTCATCTTTACCAACCAATGGCCAGTTATCGGCTAGAGCAAAGGACCAGTTTCGAACCAAAGCCCAAGAGTGCAGGCACTAATCATCCTGGA
>QIEB01000063.1 GCA_003229495.1 Flammeovirgaceae bacterium | reverse complement strand
GAGACACCCGGCTACCAAGCACCAGCATAGCTTAAGTCCTCTCCTGATTGTGATTGCAGGAACTGGTATTTCAAACGGGTGATCTGCCTGATATGCAGATAATCATGTGCCAGCCAATCCACAGACAAGGTCCTTTCAGAAAGAAAATTGACGACCATTTCATGATAGTTCTGTTTTATATAGTTACGTGTTTTAACCATGCCTATGGGATCAAAAGGAGGGAATGACTTTTCCGGGGTCTCCAGAACATGTTTAACTCTAGCCCTGAAGTCCTCCCGCTCTTCGTCATACAAGTGGCAGACTATTTCCAACAGGCACCATTTGTCGGCACTGGGTTTCCACATATATGTTTCCTTGGGAAGGTCTGACAGAAGGTGCTTGAAAACCTGGCGGTTGCGTGCAAGTGCGTTTATGATGGCAGTCTGGTTCATGGGTTATTATCCAAACAACAACCTGAAATTAGCTATAAAATATTAATGGACAAAGATTTAGGTTGACAGTCCATTTCGTTGCTGGCATACATTATTAAGCCTTCCCCTGAGCCATCTCCCACAAGGTCAAACAGGTTTTCCAGTTACGGGTGGTAGCGGCGGTTTTCAGTTTTCTTTCAAAAAACATGTTGTTGATCTTGGTACGACCGTAGCCGTCAGGGCAATATACATAAATCACTTTTCCGTTCACCAGATATCCTTCATTGGGGTTTGACGAAAGCGGCAGGGACTCCACCAATTGACTATTTGGCTGGGAGGATAGAAACGTTACGTGCAACTTGCTCAAGTCCTTGTCCTGAAAGGGATTCTTCTGAATAATAAGGTCCATTTCAGCAGCAGGCAGTACCAGGGTCGGTACCTCAAACCCGAAGTGGTTTAAAATACTTTCTCTTATAACCCCTGCAAGTTTATCTGCATCTTGATCAGCTTTAAAAATGATGTTCCCGCTTTGGATATAGCTTTCCAGGTCATGCAATCCAATGTCGGACAATAATTGGCGCAGTTCAGCCATATTAACTTTTTTCTGCCCACTAACATTAATTCCCCTCAACATGGCGACAAAGACTTTACTCATTTTAGACACTATTAGTTCCTGATTTCTAATTCGACCTCACTCAAGTGCTCCAGTCGCTCCTTTAACAGATCCAACTTTGATAACGGCACCATCAAATTCATTTCATACCGCTCCTCAAAATGCTGCCACACTACTTTCAACTTTAACTCTTTTACCAGGTTCATCACACCGTTCATATCAGGGTAATCAAAAGTTAAGACCCAAGATTGTGAGGGCTCTTTTTCCACGATTCTGCCAGCTTCAATAGCCTGTTTAGCGGCCTCCCGGTATGCGCTGATCAGCCCGCTAATTCCCAGTTTGGTGCCCCCAAAATACCTCACTACTACTATCAGTATATTGGTGAGCTCGAAAGAACGTATTTGCCCCAAAATTGGGTCACCAGCACTGTGCCTGGGCTCCCCATCGTCAAATGCCCGGAAATCATTTGCTTCAGGTCCAATTACGTAGGCATAACAGTGATGCCGGGCCTTATAATGCATTTGGCGCAATGCTGCCAGGTGCTGTTGCACCTGTTCCATGTGCTCTACCGGAAAGGCATAAGCCTCAAACTTGCTGCCTTTCTCTTTGTAAGTCCCCTGTGATTCGAGAGAAAGAGTACGGAATCGAAGCACCATCAATTGGTTCGAAGATAGCGCTTTGCCTGATTTTTTACCCCATCGTATTGAGCTAATTTCATTGCTTTCTTATAGTGATCACGAGCAGCATCTTTATCTCCCTGTGCATCGGCAATGCGTGCCAATCCTGCATATGCCAGGCTCTTTTTATTGTCAGCTCGTGCTCCCAGGTGCTCACCGGTTTTCAGCGACTTTTGATACCATATTTTTGCTTTAGGAAGGTCTGAAATATGTTTTTCCATATAGATACCATAGAAAACTTCTCCTGACATGCGGTAGAAATCCTTGCTATCCTGCACCAATATTTGAATAATAATATAAGCTTTCTGGAATTCACCAGCAGCCAGCAGCGCCTCCCCATAATTGACCTTAAAAAACATATTTCGCGGGAATCGATTGACCAGGTCACCACTATATTTCACTGCAGTCTGAGGTTTATTTTCGTATCGTAAATAAATATGGGCCAGGTACATAGCTGCTTCAGCACTGGTAAAGGTAGCTTCCTTACTGGCATGGTCTAGTTGTTGCAGGCCTAACTCCTTATTACCACTTCGGAAAAACCAAACAAATGGTTTATAAACAGGATTGGATTCCGGATATTGAACCCGGTAATAGTTATAGAGTCCAGTGGAGAAGTAAAATTCCGGGTCCCGGTCCAAAAGATCAAATCCGACCTTCATGTACTGGTAGGCTTTTTTAGCCGCATTCAGCGCTTTAAATGTATGACCATCTTCATCGTAAAACTGAGCCAACCAACCGTAAATGACTATTGCGAAGAAAACTGCTTCTATATCATCGGGGTCTTTATGGAGATAGTCTTTGGTACGGTCCAAAGCCAATTGCAGAAAACCACTCAGCTTACGAAACTCCTCGCTATCCGATTCTACTGGGTTTGAGCTCCAGTTGATATTCAATGCCCTCATCATAGGAGCTACAGGATGCTTAGGCATGAGCTCTTCAACCAGATGAATATATTGTTCCGCTTTTCTGGTTTCAGTATTGTAAATGTAGTACAGCCCCTTTTTCACAACTGCCAGAGAAGTCGGTTGATCAATTAAACTGCCCTGAGAATATGCCTTAAAAACGGAACAAAAGATGAAAAAAATTACCCTATATTTCATTTGGAGTCTATCAGCATTTAACGTGCCCACCAAGGATTATTGTTCAATTGAGATGGCTTTTTGCTTCATTTTTCATAGACTTGGTATAGGCCTGATCTAAGGCTTCTTTAAAATATTTACGTGCCTTGGGGTCTTGTTTATGCTCATAGATGCGACCCAACCCCAGGTAGGCAAATGCTTCCAAGTGTGATCTTTTCATGTTATATTCCTCATTCAATTCAAGTACATTTCGATATAATCTTTCTGCATAGGTAAAATTTTTATGGTTTTTCTCTTCTATCACACCCATGAACAGGTCTCCGTAGATCTTAAGATATGGACTGGGATTTGATTGTAGTTCTATGGCTAGCGGTGCGGCCTCCTGATATCGCTTGTTGATTATCAAGCTTTCCAAGAATATGGCTAAAAACAGGTCATTATTAGGATATGAATCATGGAGTTTTCTACCTTGCCGTAGCGCTTTTGAAGGCAAATACTCATAGCGCATATATATGTAACTCAAATAATATTGAGCGATTACATGGGAAATTGAAGCTTCCTTTGCTGCTACCTCTAGCTGTTGAATGCCCTTGCGTTTGTCTCCTTTCATGAAAAAGTACATAAACGGTTTGTAAATAGGATATGCTTCCGGGTAGTACTCCCGATAATAATTGTATAACCCTGTGGTAAGGTAAAACTCTTTAGATTGATCAAGTTTATGTGATCCTTCCTTAATGTAATTATAGGCCCTTTTTGCTGCCCCTACCGCTTTAAAGCTGTGTCCGGATTCGGAATAGCTTTCCGCCAATAGTCCCTGAGAAGCCATTGCCAAAAAAATTGCTTCCGGGTTACCAGGATCACTTTCGAGAACCTCTTTTGATCTGGAATAAGAACTGAGCAGATGTTTTTGGTAGATTTCCAACTTATCGTCTTCCAGATGAATGGGATAGTATTTCCAAAACGCCTGCAACGCTTTCATTAAGTCGGGGATGGCACTATTTTGTAAAGTCTTTTCAATTTCCGTGATAACTAGCTGGGACTTTCGAAAATCCTGATTATATATATAGTCCATACCCTGCCTCACTTTATCAAGTGTACTATTTTGTGCCGCAGCTGGCGCCAATGTGACTATTATTACCAGCAATGTTAATGTTACAATTCGTCCAATCATTTTAATAAGCCCACCAGATTAGAATCTCACGGTATGATATCATTAATACGGAAAGTATCGCCAATATGATTCCTAATTTATTAATTGTTAACAATTGCTCTTTGAAAATAGTTAAGGCAGCCAAAGTAGATAAAACGATAATGCCTACATTGAAAATTGGAAAAAGAATAGCCCCATTATTATCGAAAGCGGTCAGTGCCCTAAGAATAAAATACATGGAAAAAAAATTCGGAATTCCAAGATATAACCCACCACCAATACTTCTCAGTCGGACCGGTTGTCTCCGTATTAGTAAAATTATCAATCCACTAATGAATGCAGTGGTGAAAATCATCCAAATAAATGCCATCTCCAATTCCGGGTTTAAATATCGATAATTGGTATAATTCACTAATGTGTCTAGCCCACCGGCCAGTAGAAATAGCACAATTGGCAAAGTCCAATGGCTGCCTGTTGGAACCTCAATGAGCGATTTTCCCTTGATAGTGGTTAATATTACGGAGGGTAACGCCAGGACCACTCCAAGGTAGTTCCAAATATCAAATGGACTGGTCACTATTCCCAGGACAAAGAGTCCGAGGAGAACAGGGATGATCATAGACATTTTAGAGGCAACGGTAGCGATGGTAATCCCGAAGTTCCGGGTAGTAAGACCCATTACGTAAAAAGTACCCACGAACAACAACCCCAGAAAAATAGCGATATAATGCCAGGGCTCTCCAGGAGGCCATAGAACATTATACGGTAAACCCCACAAGGCAATTCCTGAGAGCACGCTGCAGACCAGATAATTTACCACCACGGCTTGAAAAACATGGATTTTCCATGGACCAAAGGTCCGGAAGGCTATAAATAAACCCACATTCATTAATATGCTAAGAAGCAAGTAATTCATAGGGCGCTAAATTAATTAGTTAATTCAATAATTGTGGTTACTTCCTTTTATATTCATAGCAGATTTATGAATACGCATACTGTACCATTTTTAGTGACACCTGAACGTTATATGGATCCGAGAGGGTCTATTGGGATACTCCAGGATCATCAAATTCCCTTCAAGATATTAAGGACGTTTTGGCTGTACCATGTTCCGGAAAATACCCGCCGTGGCGGTCACGCCCACCGAACCTCTAAACAATTATTAATTTGTCTTGAGGGCACCATTGAAGCCCAACTGGAAGATATAAAAGGGCGATTTCATCAGTTTCGACTTGACTCCCGCCAGCAGGGTTTATACCTGCCACCTCTGTGCTGGGGGTACTATACTTTCCACCAAAACGCTAAGGCGTTGTGCCTGGCATCTGATCATTTTGATGAAACTGATTATATACGAAATTATGAAGAGTTTGAGAAGTTAAAAGATGCAATTAAAGAAGGCTGATTATAAATTAACTACCGATACTCCTCCCGCACATTACAAATTTTCCTATGACCAAAATTTGTATCATCGAAGTGAATACCTGAATTGTCAGTCTGAGTTACCTGGTTGCACTTTTTGGCTTTGCGATCATAACAGCGGCCAAATACATGGAGTGGTACACTTTCATTTAAAAGATGGGAGGGCAGTAAGCCATGCCTATGCGCCTTTCGGGTCATTTGATGGGAAGCCTATCGAAAATACCATGGTAAAAAATTTTATTTTATACATTGCTGAAACTCTGGTCAAACATGGGCTGAAAGAAATAGAATTCAAACACCCAGCACCCTGTTACAATCTAGGCTCTGGCTGGGCGGAAGTGTTAAGGAATTTTGGATTTTCAGTAAGGCATAGTGTCAATCATCACATTATCGTTGATAATTTTCCTTTACGAGACAAAATACATGTGATGGAGAAACGCAAACTGGTTAGATGCAGGAAATATAATTTCAGGTTGCAGCCAATAAGTTCATTTAATCGGATATACCAATTCATCGAAGCTTGTAGGCAGGAACGCAATCAAAGCTTGTCGATGACCTATAAGTCACTTGCGAAAGTTGTAAATGCACTACCAACAAATTTTTTACTATGCACGGCTAGCTTTGGGAATACTCTGGCTGCTGCTGCAATTGTGATCAAGGTAACTTCACGTTGCTGGTACCAGTTCTACCCTGCACACAGTAAAAAGTTTAATAGCGTAAGCCCGTTGGTGTTCCTGATGTCAGAGTTGTATGAGCATGCGCGGATGGAGGGGGTTGAGATAATAGACTTAGGTACTTCTGAAGTACAGGGAAGCCCCATAGAAGGTTTGTTAAAATTTAAAACAAGAATTGGAGGCATTTCCAGTATGAAGTCCAATTATGTTAAAGAAATATAAGTGTGATTTTTAAGATTGTATCGGGGATTCGCGTTACATAAATGACCATGGAGAAACGCAACAAGTTAAGTAATGCCCGTCGTAGTGTATTGAAACAACCAGGAGTGATTTATACGGTCCGTTGCCCTGGTACACATTGCGATTGCTCCCATTTTGGGGTGGACTGCCGACGAGGCTTCTTTTCTTTGTGGATTCAGGCAATTTATGGGAGATTCTTCGCAAATAAACTGGATATATCCAGTTACATCGACTTTGGAGACAAACCCTACTTATATTCTGATCCGGTAAAGTATGACGGTGACTTAAACTTTTGGAATTATTACTACTCACAGCAGGTAGATCAGCACCAGGGACGTATAGTTCCAAATAATTATATAGAGAATTATCCATTAAGAATTTGGAAACGAAGTCATTTTAAGAAGGTTCACAGGTCCGCTGTGAAGGACCTGGTTTTAAAGGATCAAATTCGAGCTTATGTTAGGTTACTAAGTGAAAGGTGTAGGAGGTACCATACTTTAGGCGTTCATATTCGAGGATCTGACCATTCGGTAGAAGTTGAAACAGTACCCTTGGAGCGGTATTTTAGGATACTTGACAAAAATTTAAAAAAGTATGAGAAGTTCTTTATTTCGACAGACGATAGTAAGGCATTGACCCTTTTAATAAAGGAATTCGGGGAAGATCGGATTATTTCTCAGGAAGCCGTTCGTTCGGAAAACGACCAAGCGATACATACCAATATGCAACATCCCGATCGATACCGGTTGGGATTGCAGGTTTTGGCAGACTGCTATGCCCTAAGTGTGTGTCAAGCTGCGGTGTTGGTCCACAGCAACGTCAGTTATGCGGTGTTACTGCTGAATCCTAAAATGCGTTATACTTTACTCGAATCTTCCAGGTCGAGACGAAGTAGACTGAGGACCGGGGCTCTTTATACGCTTGATCGCTGGGGGATCCGTAAAATGTAGCTAAATTAGCTGTATGTGGTCCCTGAAACCATATAAAAGTCCACCAAGCAAGTGCCCAAAGTGTTCGCACGAAAATGCAGGATTTAACAAGCATATATTTACTGGAGTTCACATTCTGGGTGAGGGCACTTGTGGTATTTGTGGAACCAATTACTTTCACAATTGGCCGATCGGTCATGGGTTGGAATTCCCAATTTCATTTACCAACAATGGATTGGCAAGGTACCCTCGAAAAGCTTATCATTGGATGGCCAGGCCGCTTATCAGGGCGGTTAAAAAAGACCTCAAGGTCACGGCCACAGTTAGGCGCGAGGTTAGAAAAAAGATCAAACATGCTTTACTTCTAAACTGTTTGGATCCGTGTTATGGACATGTTTTATGGAAATTATTTAACACTTTTCATCATCAGAGAGTATCCGCACCACAGGGCGTGGTGGTACTAATACCTGAAAGTTGCGCTTGGATGGTTCCAGACCATGTAGCCGAGATATGGGCAGTAGACGTGTCTCTTAGAGATATAAATTTTCAAATCGATTCATTGGATTTATTCATGCAGGAAGTTTCAGACAACTATGACTCCCTTCAAATGTTGCCGGTATTTACGCACATCGACCATCAAGAAATCGAATTCTACCAATATTTTCGCACTGAACCTTTCCAAATTTCCGAGTTTAGCATTAAGCAACTATGTGTTACTTTTATATGGAGAGAGGACAGGTTTTGGTTAAGGACCAGATTGGAAGAATGGTTGAGTTTAGCGGCCACGAAATTTTCAATAGACTGGCTTAGGCCGTGGTTTCTCTACCGGCAGTTAAGAGCTATGGTAAGGGTTGCAAACCAAGTAAAGCTGGAATTGCCTGTTGCAATGTTCAAGATTACAGGTTTAGGCACATGGGGAACTTTCCCTGAGTATTTTGAGGATCTTCGCCAATTGAATATGACTAAAGATTCGGAAAAAAAATTGTGCCAGGCATTCGCCCAAAGTCATTTGGTAGTAGGTGTTCATGGGTCAAATATGATGATTCCCACCGCTCTTTCCGCAGGGTTTATAGAATTGCTTCCAACACATAAAATACCTTTCATATCGGAAGATATTCTTATGAAACACCCAGCCCGCTATCAAACCTTCTTAGGACGTCACCTGGATATGTTTACCTCTACGCGTTTTATAACCAGACATATCATATCGATTTATAAGGATTTCTCCTATTTGTATAAAAATACTTCTGTATGGTCATGAACCAGCCATTAGTAACGGTAATAGTGGTGTGCCATAATCAGGTCCGCTTTATAAGAGAGGCTTTGGAATCAGCCGTTGGACAATCCTATAAAAATATAGAGATTATCGTAATTGACGATGGTAGCCAGGACGGCTCTGTTGCCCTTATCAATGACATTGAACAGGAAGGAATGAAATTTCAAAAGATTTTGGTTCCCTCAAAGCAAGGGTACTGTCGGTCATTTAATGAAGCCTTGGATCTAGCCAAAGGGAGGTATATTATTGACTTGGCCGCTGATGATGTTTTACTTCCGGAAAGGGTAGAGGAGGGGGTAATTAACCTGCAATACGGAGATGCCGGGGTTAACTTTTGCGATGCTTACTATATTGATGACTTGTCCAAAATTCAAGGTACACATTATCGCAGGGACTCCAGCGGGCGAATATTGGATCAGGTACCAGAGGGTGATATCTTTAAAAATGTATTGGAGCGTTATTTTATCTGCACTCCAACTATGATGATAAGCAGGGAGGTATTGGATACTTTAGGGGGATATGACGAAGACCTTTTTTATGAAGACTTTGATTTTTGGGTACGTTCTTCTCGATATTACAAGTATCATTTTACAAATAAGGTATTGGTAAAAAAACGGGTGCATAAAGATTCCATGTCCAAAGCCCAGTATCTACCTACTAGTAACATGTTGCCAACAACTCTTAAAGTCTGTCACAAGGCCTTTAAACTATGTCGGACTAATGAAGAGTTTAAAGCACTAAGTGTCCGCATTAGCTATGAGCTCAGGCAAGCGGTTATCGGCAACAATTATTCAGTGGCTAATGAACTGCATGGCCTATTAGGGTGTGTTCAAAAACAATCGGTCAAGTACTGGATTTGGGGTTGGTTGCTGTCCAGGGGCTGGAATTTCTCCTTTCTAACCCAGTTTATGGGCAAGGCCCGCTAACGCCGGTTATCACTGTTTTCTAACATGCTTAAATAACTCAAATACCGGGATTCAGGAACCGTATTACTTATCGCTTCAATGACGGCACATTTGGGTTCATGTACATGGGTACAATTATGATACTTACACAAGCCCATTAGGGCCCTCATTTCCGGGAAATAATGGCTAAGCTCTTCATCTCCGATTCCCATTAATCCGAGTTCCTTAATGCCTGGAGTATCGATGATATACGAATCCGGGCCCAACGCGAACATTTCTGCAAAAGAAGTGGTATGCACTCCTTTCAGCGAAAAATCAGAAACAGGATTAATTTTTTGTTTCCCCTTCGGAACCAGAAGATTCAATAAAGTTGATTTACCCACTCCGGAATGTCCGGAAAGCAGCGATATCTTGCGACCTAGTTGAGTACTTAACTCTGCCAAACCGGTGTTTTCAGTAAATGATGTGGCTAATGCCATATAACCAATGCCCAAATACAGTTGCAGGATGGCATTTAACTCTTTGATTTGTTGGTTATTATAAATGTCAACCTTGTTGACAACAAGCACTACCGGAATTCTGAATGTCTCCGCAGATACCAAATAGCGATCGATAAATCCTAGAGAAGTCTTTGGTTGTACCAATGTCACTACCAGGATGGCCTGATCAATGTTCGAGGCCAACATATTCCCAATTTCAGGATGTTTTACGGAGGTGCGTATAAGATAATTTTGACGGGGTAGGATATCGTAGATAACCCCTGTACCATGTTGGTTTTCAAATTCCACCTGCACGTGATCTCCCACGGCAATGGGGTTGGTCACTTTTAACCCCTGGATTTTAAATTTCCCCTTAAGCCGGCAGCGGTGTAAGTTGCCTTCTTGATCTCTGACATCATGCCAGGATCCGGTGGTTTTGACCACTATACCTTCCATATCAGGGTTTCAGTACAGTTAGAACATGATCCATGATAATTTTTGTTGCACCTGTATTTTCTTTCACAAAGTTACGGCAAATCTCACTGGTTCGTAGATAGAGACCATTATCGTGTTCAAGGCACAGGTATGCATGGTTGAGCTCTTTAGTGTCTGCAATAGCAAAAGCGCCCTCTGACTCCACCAGAGATACTGCCTCCCGAAATTTCTTGTAGTTTCGACTACCAAAAAACAATGGTAAACCAAAAGTTGCCGCCTCCAGGATATTGTGTAGGCCTTTTCCGAATGCTCCTCCGATATAGGCATATTTGCCATACTGATACAGATGGGAAAGGATGCCAATGGTATCAATGATTAGTACATCGGTCTCAGCTGAGCCGGAATACTCAGAAAGACGTGCACTTGAACGTTCAATGACAGAGTCGAGTTGCGCAAGGTGATTTTCGTTGATTTCATGAGGTGCAATAATAAACTTCAGGTGTGTCTCGCTGTTCACTAAAGGTGCTATTACAGCAATATCCTGGGGCCAACTGCTCCCAATAATAAAAGCTTCATGCCCGTTCACAAATTTTTGAACAACTTCATTACCGGTAGTGTTTTCAGTAATGGCTGTTACTCGATCCATTCTGGTATCACCTGCTACAGTTATTGAACTAATGCCAATCTTTTCTAATAACTCCAAAGATCTGAGGTCCTGGACGAATATATGTTCCAGGTTGAGAAGTATCTTTCTAAATAACCCCCCGTAAGGTTTGAAAAAAATTTGACCTCCATTGAATAGGGATGAGCAAACCATCACCGGTATATCGCGGTTTCTGCCCTCTTGAATTAGGTGATACCAGAATTCGTACTTAATAATGAAAGACACTGTGGGCTTTACAATGTTGTAGAACTCCCGTGCATTCGAAGCGGTATCCCATGGCAGGTAGTGGACTGCATGGGCATGTGGATAGCTTTTCCGGACCTCATATCCGGAAGGTGAGAAAAAAGTTAGTAAGACCTTATAGTTAGGGAATACCCGGTAAAAAGATTCCAGTAGCGGTCTCCCTTGTTCGAATTCACCTAATGAAGCACAGTGAAACCACACTACTGGATTATCAAGGTCTTGGAAGTCCCTTTTTAAGTTGGTTTTCCAATGCTTCCGGCCTTGAACCATTTTTTTTGCCTTTTGGTGAAATGGGGAAACCAGTCTTAATACTATCTTAAAACACCATACAGCTAAGTCATAAAGTATTAAGGCCATATGAGATTCTGAATCATTTGGTCACAAATATAATAAGGTAGTTTGTTATATTACCCCAGTTTATCGATCTCAATACTGAAGTTGTTATGACCTACGAATCTGCTAAGGAGTTGTTACAACAATGGACCAAAGGTACCAGTTTACTAAGACATGCCTTTACAGTGTCACAGGTTATGCGGAAATATGCCAGGAAATATGGAGAGGATGAAGAATTATGGGCGGTGACGGGTTTGTTGCATGATGCTGATTATGAGGCCTTTCCCGAAGATCATCCAAATCGCATTGTCGACAAACTCAGAGAACTCGGCGAACAAGAAATTGCCTATGCTATTTCTGCTCATTACACAAAATGGGGTGTGCCCCATAAGAGCTTGTTGGATAAAGTATTACTGGCTTGCGATGAATTGACAGGGTTTATTGTGGCTTGTGCACAAGTACGACCACAGGGATTTGAAGGAATGAGGTCAAAGTCCGTGACAAAAAAACTGAAGCAGAAGAGCTTTGCCGCAAAAGTTGACCGGGAGGAAATCCACAGGGGTGTTGAACTACTGGAAGTCCCTATAAATGAGCATATTGATTTCATAATCCTGGCATTGCAAGAACGCCAGGATTTAATTAACAATTAACAGGAAAATTAATTGTATCTTCATTATAAGGCTATTCTTAATTTACGACTACGAATTTTAAAAAATCTCATCACTCATCACTCATCACTCATAACCCATAACTAAATAAACCCATTGCAGCTAAAATTAATATTTCTAACTCTGGCATACCTATTTTTTGGTCATCATCATATCAAGTGCCAGGATGACCTCAGTGATTTTCTTTTAGCTGATCCTGACGACGCTAACAAACTTACCGCCGACTACATTTCTCCACTGGCAAAGGGATTTGGATACGCTGCGAATAATGCCTGGTACAATACTGCGCGACCTCACAGCATGGGTTTTGATTTGACAGTCACAGTAAGTGCTGTATCCATACCCACTAAAGCACATTTTATACAATTCATTAAAAGTGAATATAAGGATCTGGAATTGTTGTCCCCTAGTGATAACATGGTCCCCACGGTATTCGGGCCTGAGAATATTCGTCCTAAATATTTGGTGCCAAGTACAGGAGAAACATTTGAAGGGCCATCCGGCAATTCCCTGGAAGATGAGTTTGGATTTGACGCAGTGTTGTTCCCTATGTTGCAATTAGGTATTGGCGTAATTCCCAATACTGACTTGAAGGTTAGATTTATGCCATCATTGAAGTTCGATGAGGATGTTGAAGTTAAAATGTGGGGAGTAGGTATTTTACACCTACTGAATAACTATTTTCCTTCGGGTGATGAGTTATTGGTAGATATTTCACTGTTTGGGGGTTTTACTCATATTGATACTGAGGTTCAGGTATCAGAAACTTATCCTGGAGAAGACCAGCTGGGTGTTCAGAAGTTAAATGCCTGGTCATTAGAAGCGTTGATCTCTTACGATTTATCAGTATTCACTTTTTATGGTGGAGTAGGTTACAATGAAATATTGTCAGACCTGGAAGTGTTAGGCACCTACGATATTGGAAACGAAATTCTTACCGATCCTATTGGAGTGAGTTCAACCTATAATGGATTCAAGGCAACCATGGGGCTGCGAATAAAACTTGCGGTTTTCACCTTGCACGCAGATTATACCTTCAATGAGTATAACCTGGTTACCGCAGGATTCGGGATTAATATAAATTAGCTGCCCTCGAACTTGGGTTCCCGTTTTTCAATAAAGGCCTGCATTCCTTCCTTTTGATCTTTCGATGCAAAGAGTAGATAAAAATTCTTACGCTCAAAATGCAGCCCTTCGTCCAGATGTGTTTCGTAGGCCCTGTTCACAGATTCTTTAGCCAGCCTTACCGCCACCGGTGACATTTTAGCGACCTGACCAGCGAGTTTGATGGCTTCCTCAAGGTACGACTCTACAGGAACTACCTTATTAACTAAACCATATTGCAAAGCTTCTTCCGCGTTAATTAATTTTCCTGTGAGCACCATTTCCATGGCCCTGGCTTTTCCAACTGCCCGGGTCAATCTTTGGGTTCCTCCGGCTCCTGGCATCACACCAATTTTTATTTCTGGCTGTCCGAACCGCGCGGTTTCGGAAGCAATGATCATATCACAGGTCATGGCCAGTTCGCATCCTCCGCCTAATGAAAATCCCGAAACTGCGGCGATTATGGGTTTTTGGATTTTTCTAATTTGATCCCAAGTGCTGAACTGATCAATTTTCAGCATATCTATTGCTCCTTTGTCGGACATTTGTTTGATATCAGCACCGGCGGCAAATGACTGATCGTTGCCAGTAATTACCATTACACGTACTTCAGGAT
>QIEB01000240.1 GCA_003229495.1 Flammeovirgaceae bacterium | reverse complement strand
ATATTCCGCTTCTCCCGATATAATGGTATCTGCCAGCGATTCATACAACTCCGGGCATAAAGATGCATTACTCCCTCCGGCAACTACGAAATATCCTTTTTGTTTATAGAAAGTGAGTAATTCTTGTTGACGTTCAAATTGAACTCCCATTCCGCAAATGCCTATGATATCCGCTCGAGGTTTAAAGTGGATAGACTCAATGTTTTCGTCAATAATCTCAACTTCCCACCACTGGGGGCATAAAGCTGCCAAGGTGGCTAATCCTAAAGGCGGGTTTACCGTTTTTCTATGGGGTAAAACATTATCTGCTGCCCATTTGAAACTCCAGAAACTCTCCGGAAATTTGGGGTTTATAAGTAATAATTTCATTGGTGTGGCCTCTTCTTACTAGTACAATTTACAACATTCAGTTTTTAATATAGATATTAGTACCTGAATATCTATATAATTTTAGCCTGAGGCTTATAAGCCATAACAAACCTCTATTGATAAAAATCATCTTAACAATTGACAATTCTTATGTCAAGCATTGACCTATATGGATAGCTTAGGTCTATTAATATGATCAAAAAGCGCAAACTGCAAACCCGGAAAATGGTGGCTGCAGCATCTCAAGAATAATGAAACCTTTTATGGACTCAAAAAAAAACAAGGTCAAGTACCCCGGTGTACGCGCTGCTATGGACGGCAATACCGCTGCTATTATGTGTGAAAGAGAATCATCCGATGCAGCAGGTGCCTATCCCATTACTCCCTCCACACAAATGGGAGAATTCTGGGCGGAGGAAGCGGCTAATGGACATTTAAACATTTCAGGCAGACCCCTGATATTCATTGAGCCGGAGGGGGAACATGCCGCGGCCGCGGTAACTGCAGGCCTCTCCATGACAGGCCTGAGAGCTGCTAATTTTTCTTCAGGACAGGGTATTGCTTACATGCATGAATCACTATACGCCGCCGTAGGGAAAAGACTCACCTATGTGCTTAATATTGGTGCCAGGGCCATGACCAAATCTACCCTAAACGTGCATGCGGGACATGATGATTACCATGCCATAGATGATACCGGTTTTTTCCAACTTTTTGCTAAAAACGCCCAACGGGTAGCGGATCTCAACATCATTGCCCATAAAGTTGCTGAGTTGGCATTGACACCCGGAGTGGTGGCCCAGGATGGATTTTTAACGACACATTTGATTGAATCATTGCAGGTCCCGGAGCGTAACCTGATCAAGGAGTTTTTGGGAAGACCCGACGACATCATTGATACACCCACTGCCGCCCAAAGAATAATCTATGGAGATAAGCGCAGGCGAATACCGGAATTGTGGGATGTGGATAATCCGTTAATGGCCGGGATCGTTCAAAATCAGGATTCCTATATGCAGAGTGTGGCAGCACAACGGCCCTTCTTTTTTGACCATATCAAAGAATTGACGGATCTCGCATTTAACGAGTATCATCAACTCACCGGGCGTCAATATGCGCGGGTAATGTCCTACCGGGCAGAAGACGCCGATTATCTGATCGTTGGACAAGGCAGTGTGGTGCCCAGTGCCGAAGTTGTAGTTGACTACATAAGAGATACCCGGAAGATCAAAGTAGGAGTGGTTGATCTGGTGATGTTCAGGCCTTTTCCAGGAGATCTTATAGGGCAACTGCTCAAAGGCAAAAAAGGAGTTACCGTACTGGAAAGACTCGATCAACCCCTGGCTACGGATCTTCCTATGATCAGGGAAATCCGGGCGGTGATTTCCAAGTGCATCGAAAACAGCAAGGACAGTAAGCACAAACCCTTCGAAGATCTGGTGAGTTTTGAGTCTAAACACATTCCAGCCTTGTACTCCGGGTCCTTTGGTCTGGGAAGTCGTGATCTGCAGCCCGAGGGGATCATTGGGGCTATTGAGAATATGCTGCCTGACGGGAAACACAAAAAACAGTTCTATTTATCTATAGATTTTATTCGGGAACAGGCGTTTACCCCCAAACAACAAGCTTACCAGGAGACTATAGAGGATGCATATCCCCATGTGAAAGACCTTTCCGTCAAAGGATCGGAAAATCCTAACCTGATGCCCAAAGACGCCATAACAGTACGGTTTCACTCGGTGGGAGGTTGGGGAGCCATTACCACCGGTAAAAATCTGGCCATGACACTGTTTGATTTGCTGGGATATGACATAAAGGCAAATCCAAAATATGGATCTGAGAAAAAAGGGCAACCCACTACTTATTATCTGGCCGCAGCACCAGAACCCATCCGCATGAACTGCGAATTTTTCTTTGTTGACGTGGTACTTTCACCTGATCCTAACGTATTTAAGCATACTAATGCTTTAGCCGGATTGAAAAAAGAGGGTTGTTTTATCATACAAAGTGACCGTGCGAAACCGGATGAAGTGTGGGCGGATATTCCCAGGCAGTATCGAAAACTGATAATAGATAACAACGTTCATGTCTTTTACATAGATGGCTTCAAAATAGCCCGGGAAGAGGCCACGGATCCTGAATTGCAATTGAGAATGCAGGGGATAGCATTTCAAGGTGCTTTTTTTGCAGCCTCTCCGCTTATGAAAAAAGCTGGTCTTACCGAAGTATCATTGCTCAAGGCCATTGAAGACCAATTGCAGCACAAATTTGGATCAAAAGGTCAGCGGGTAGTTGATGACAACATGCGGGTTGTGAAAAGAGGATTTGATGAGGTACAGGAAATTACTAATAAAGTCCTAAGCACGGACCAGGCTGAAAAGACCAATGGCCAAGCAGAGTTGCCTATTCCCGCTATGATGAAAAATCTTCCCAAAAGCGAATCCAACCTTAGCGACATCCATAGATTCTGGGAACAAACCGGAAATTTCTATCAAAGAGGCATGGGAAATGATAACCTCACTGATCCATTTATAGGATTGAGCGTGATGCCTGCGGTATCCTCACTTTTCAGGGATATGACGGGCATCCGTTTCGAGCATCCTGAATGGATTCCCAATAACTGCACCGCTTGCGGGGATTGCTATACGGTATGTCCCGATACCGCCATCCCGGGTCTGGTAAGCGATTTCACAGATGTCCTGGACACCATTGTAAAACGGGTAAAGAAAAATCACCAGAAAGTAGAATTATTGCCAAAAGCGGTACGGCAACTGGAAGGTAAGGTCCGGGCTCTATGCAATGAACCACAAAATGGAGCTACTGTTAATAATCTGATTCAGGATGCCATCGATCAGACCATTGAGGCAAGTAATAATGGTCAGGAGCTATCCGAGGAGTTTGAGTGGTTTCGCGATGAACTGGGAGAGTTCCAATTTACCCTTACCCGTCCCTATTACCACCTGCATGAAAAAGATCAGCCCAACAGTGGGGGACTTTTTAGTATTACAATTAATCCAAATACCTGTAAAGGATGTATGGAATGTGTAGAGGTTTGTGATGATGATGCCCTCAGACCCATCGTTCAGACCGAAGGATCAGTAGCACGGTTGAGAAAAGACTGGGACTTGTGGATGGACCTGCCCAATACACCGAAAAAGTACAATCGCATAGATGACCTTGAGGAAAAAATTGGACCTCTAGAAACTCTGTTACTAAACAAGGAGGCTTATCTGGATTTTGCCAGCGGCGACGGGGCTTGTTTGGGTTGCTCCGAAAAATCAGTCATACATTTATTTATTGCTACCGTCGAGTCTTTGATGCAGCCGCGAGTGAAGAAACACCTGGCTTACCTGGAGGAACTGTCGGAAAAATTGGAACGCCACATTCAACTCAAACTCATGGGTACGGTAAATGTCAGCGATGCGGACATGATGTCGAAAATCATTGAGGAAATGCATGATAGAGACTTAACGGTTTCCGGAATTGCCAGTAAACTGGAATCTGAAGAAGGTAGTGAACCAATAGACCAGGAATGGCTGAAGGATGTGACGCAGTTGCTGGCTAAACTAAAACAATTGAAATGGAAGTATGAGGTAGGAACCACCGGAAAAGGTCGTTCGTCTATGGGCATGTGTAATGCTACCGGATGTACTTCGGTATGGGGTAGCACCTGGCCTTACAATCCATACCCCTTTCCCTGGGCCAATCACCTTTTCCAGGATTCTACCTCCATGGCCATGGGAATCTTTGAGGGTCATATGGCAAAAATGGCCGACGGCTATAAAGTTATTCGTAAAGCAGAACTGGAGCTAAGTGGGTGCTACGATTCCAGTGAGCATGACGATTTCTTGACATATTTCAACTGGCAGCAGTTTAGTGACGAAGAATGGCTGTTATGTCCTCCGGTAGTAGCTTTGGGAGGTGACGGGGCAATGTATGACATTGGGCTTCAAAACTTATCACGCATGATGGCCTCCGGCAAACCCATAAAGGTAATTGTAGTGGATACTCAGGTCTACTCTAATACCGGTGGCCAGGCTTGTACCTCCGGATTCATTGGACAGATTTCAGACATGGCCCAATACGGCAAAGTCTGGAAAGGTAAATCGGAACCACGTAAAGAGATCGGCTTAATTGCCATGGCCCATAGAAACACCTATGTGCTGCAGTCAACTTTAGCCAATACCAACCAGATGTTAGAAGGGTTCATTGATGGACTAATGACCAGGCGTCCTGCGTTGTTTAACCTCTATACTACTTGTCAACCCGAGCATGGGGTAGCAGATGATTTAGGGGTACACCAGGCGAAATTAGCTCTTGAGTCCCGCGCCTATCCCATTTTTAAATACAATCCCGATAATGGAGTAAAGACTGAAGAAGCCTTTGACCTGGACGGTAACCCTGACAAGGATAAAATATGGCCCACCTATCAGTTGAAATATTTGGAAAATGGTAGGGAGAAATCGATGGAGTTGGCCATGACTTTTGCTGATTTTGCTTTAACCGAAGCCAGATTTAGAAAACACTTCCGGCAGGCCCCTCGGGATAGCTGGAATGACAACATGGTGGTTTTGTGGGAATTTCTGGAATTAGATGCCGATGAGAGGGAAGGAAAATTCCCTTATATCTGGGCCGTGGATAGGAAACAGCGATTGAACCGGGTTCTGGTGGCCAAGAAAATTGTGGAGTCTTGTGAGGAAAGACGTGATTTTTGGATTATGCTACGCGGATTGGCAGGTATAGAAATTGAACCGGTGAAAAAAGTAGACCTCGAACAAAAAGTACGGGCAGAAGTGGTGGGTAAAATCACCCAGGGATTAATGAAACTTTTGGGGGAGGATGGCAGCGAAGCGATTGAGGTGTCTATGGTTGAAACTGCCGCACAGCAGCCTTCAACAGTTTCGGGGGAAACTAATGGATTCCCGGGGGAATCAATGATGGCCCCATGGCTGGAAACAGAGGAGTGTACTTCCTGCGACGAATGTATCAAGCTCAACCCCAATATCTTTGCTTACAACAAAGATGATAAGGCCTATATCAAGGATCCGCAAGCAGGTCCTTATCAGGATTTAGTGAAGTCCGCCGAAAAATGTACCGCCAGGGTGATACACCCCGGTTTGCCGGGAGACCGTACTGAAAAGGATATTGATAAATGGATCAAACGAGGTGAAAAATACAACTAAGCCGGTGTTGAATTTTCGAACCAATACATTCAAGAATGGGATTCATCCGCCGGAACACAAAAGGGAAACCAATGGTTTGCCCATTCGTCAATTCCCTTTTGCTCCGGTAATAATACTACCCATGGTCCAACATATCGGCGCCCCCTCAAAGATCATGGTGGTGGAAGGACAGGAGGTAGTGCGTGGACAATTAATAGCCCAAGCAGACGGTTATGTATCAGTACCCATGCACGCCCCTGTTTCCGGAACCATTAGAAAAATTGTCAATGTACCTACTATTTCAGGTAAAATGGCACCGGGGATCTTTCTTGAGGCGTTTCCCTCTTCCACTCAGGAGGTACAGGAAGGCACACCTGTCAACCTTGAAAGCGCTACCACGGAAGAGATATTGCAGGGGATTCAGAATGCGGGGATTGTAGGGCTTGGCGGAGCTGCTTTCCCTACCCATGTTAAACTAAAAATACCGGAAGGAAAACATTGTGAAGTGTTAATCATCAATGGCATTGAGTGTGAGCCCTATCTGACTACAGACCATCGGGTAATGCTTGAACAGGCACAAGATATCTTCACAGGTATCAGGTATCTGCTCAAAGCAACGGGAGCTACCAGGGTGATTATCGGAATAGAGGCCAACAAACAGGATGCTGTGGATCATTTGGAAGCCAATATCCCCAATGACCTTCAGGTTTCAATAAAGGTGGTCCCGGTAAAATATCCTCAGGGTTCGGAGAAAATGTTGATCACTTCGCTGTTAGATCGTGAAGTGCCTTCCGGAGGGTTACCTATAGAAGTTCATGCGGTAGTGGTCAATGTGGCCACCACTGCTGAAATCGGACGTTTGTTACCGCACGGTCGCGGCATTCAGGAGCGAGTAATAACTATTACCGGTCCTGGAATAAAAAAGAAAGGAAATTATTTGATTCCCATCGGGACCCCGCTGCGGTATGTATTGGAACAAGTGGGAGTTGATGGGGAGATCAGTGAAGTGTACATGGGAGGCCCCATGATGGGGACAGCAGTTTCAAACCTGGATATATCCATTGTGAAAGGAACATCAGGAATTCTGGCCTTTACGGAAAAGGATGTTATAAGACCTGAAAAGATCTACCCCTGTATTAAATGCGGAGCCTGTGTGGATGCCTGTCCACTTTTTCTGAATCCTTCCAGGTTGGGGATTCTGGCAAAATTTGAAGCCTACGATCAAATGACAGAACACCACTTGATGGATTGCTTTGAATGCGGCTCCTGCTCATATGTTTGTCCCGCTCACATTCCCCTGGTCCAATATTTCAGGTTGTCAAAATCAATTGTAAGAAAACGCCAGGCGGCAGCTAAACAAACCCTGGAATATGTACAGTAAGACCTTACATATCAGTACTTCCCCGCATATTGCCGGGGGCCTGAGCATCGAGGTGATCATGCGAAATGTGGTATGGGCTCTGGTCCCGGTAGCCCTGTTTGCCGTGTACACTTTTGGATTAAACGCTTTAATGGTGCTGGTTACTACGGTAATTTCCTGCCTGCTTACGGAACATTTCTTATGTAAAATTTCTAAAAAGGAGAGTACCATATCTGACTGGTCTGCGGTGATTACAGGCTTATTATTAGGTCTGACCCTGCCACCCATTTTTCCCTTATGGATGGCCTTTTTTGGAGGGGTAATTGCCATTGCCTTGGGCAAATTTATTTTCGGGGGACTGGGATACAACGTTTTTAATCCGGCGCTGGTAAGCCGGGCGGTGTTGCAGGCGGCCTTTCCGGTAGCTATTACTACCTGGTTTCCGGCATTTACGGACAACCGCTTTTCCGTGGTGAATGCTTCGGTGTTTACTTTTCCATTTATGTCACCGGGGGTTGACGGCCTCTCAGGAGCTACACCCCTGGCAGCTTTCAAGTTTGATCAGGTAATTACTAACAATTCCGATCTGGCACTGGGGCTGATCAGTGGCTCCACCGGAGAGACCTGTGCGGTACTGATATTGCTGGGAGGACTTTACCTGATTGTCAGGAACATGATGAACTGGCGTATCCCAGTGGCTATTTTAGGGACTGTGTTGGTGCTTAGCGGCATACTGCACCTTATTGACAGTCAAGCATATCCCTCGCCAATATTTATGCTTTTCTCCGGAGGATTGATGCTGGGAGCTATTTTTATGGCCACCGATATGGTGGGTTCGCCCATCACTTCCTTAGGAGTTTTAATTTATGGTACAGTGATAGGCATTTTGGTAGTGGTGATACGTATATGGGGTGGATTGCCAGAAGGGGTTATGTATGCCATTTTATTAGGCAATGCCCTTTCGCCTCATATCGATAATCTGGTTAAACCCAGGGTTTACGGCACAGTGAAACAGCCACAGCAATCATGACAGAAACCCAAACCATACCGCAAAATACAAATACCAGTATCATGCCCATGCTTAGGGCCATGGTAGGCATCGGTGTACTTTGTGCACTGCTGATCGTGCTGACATTTGAAGGCACCTTGCCCAGAATTGAGCGACTGAAAGCTGAAGCTCTGGAAAAAGCGATTTTCAGGGTACTTCCTGGGACGGTGGCCACCAAAACCTTTCAACTTGATCAGAATAATGGTTTTACAGCGGTCTATGATAAAGGCAGGACGGAATCTCTGGTCTTTGCCGGATATGACCAGGAAGGTCAACTGACTGGAGTGGCGGTGGAAGCCAGTGGACAGGGTTATGCAGATGTGCTGAGGATTCTTTACGGATATCACCCCGGCAAACAGTCCATAATAGGATATTATGTACTGGAGAGCAAAGAAACCCCGGGATTAGGAGATAGGATTGAAAAAGACGCTGATTTTCTGGCCAATTTTGAGGCGCTCGACGTATCATTGACTGATGATTTCAGTGAGCTAAATAATGTGGTGGTACCAGTAAAACATGGTAACAAAGAACACCCCTGGCAGATTGACGGCGTTACCGGGGCCACTATTTCCTCCCGGGCAATTGGAAATATACTTGGTGCCAGCACTCAATACTGGGTACCGTTGATCTATGATAACCAACAGGATTTCTCCAGTGAAGATTGAAAAGCCATGAATAATCCGATATCAGATGTACATAAAAAGGATTTTTTTTCTTCCCTGAAGAATAGCCCATCCACCGATGAATTTATCAAAGGATTGTGGAAGGAAAATCCGGTGTTTGTCCAGGTGATGGGTATGTGCCCGGTATTGGCGGTTTCTAATACCGCGGAAAATGCCCTGGCCATGGGGCTGGCTACTGCTTTTGTCTTGTTGATGTCTAATTTATTGGTTTCTTCCCTGCGCAATTTTATACCCAAACAGGTACGTATCGCCTGTTACGTATTAATCATTGCCACCTTTGTTACCATTACGGATTACGCAATTCAAGCCATTAGTGTGGAATTACACAAAAGTCTGGGCGCTTTTATATACCTGATTGTAGTGAATTGCCTGATCTTGAGCAGGGCGGAGGCCTTTGCTTCTAAGAACACCATTGGCAAGTCTATGTTAGATGCCCTGGGGATGGGGGTTGGATTTATATTTGCTTTATTTTGTTTGGGTGCGGTGAGAGAGGTATTAGGAAGCGGCAGTTTCTTTGGATTTTCATTTCTACCAAATGACTTTCAAGCCTGGATTTTGATGATATTACCAGCTGGTGGTTTTTTTACCCTGGCAGGCTGGCTATTGTTTTTTAATGTGATAAATGAAAGGAGGTCGGAAGTATGAAAACGGAATCGCTTTGGTACATCTTCATCAACGCCAGCCTCATTAATAATTTTGTTCTGGCCTATTTTTTAGGGATCTGCCCGTTTCTGGGGGTATCCGCTAAATTGGAAACGGCCACCAAAATGGGTGGTGCAGTGATGTTTGTGATGCTCATCAGCTCCATGTGTGCCTATGGCATTCATGCCTTGTTGGTAGCCATCAACGCACCGTTTCTGCAGTTGATCAGTTACATTGTGGTAATCGCCTCTACTGTACAACTGGTGGAGATGATTATCAAGAAAATAAGCCCTGCCTTGTTTAGGGCCCTGGGAATATTTCTCCCTCTGATCACCACCAACTGTGCTATATTAGGATTAGCGCTGTTTCAGACCAACAAGGAGTATGGGTTTTTTGAGAGTTTCATTTATGCCTTGGGGGCTGGCGCAGGATTTACTTTAGCGTTGGTACTAATTGCAGGCCTGCGGGAGCAACTCGAATTCGCAGAAGTGCCAAATATAGTAAAAGGGACGGCGCTTACATTATTGATTGCCGGTATTTTGTCCCTGACATTTATGGGATTTTCCGGATTAGGTAGTAATTAATTAAAATAAAATGATTACCACATACTTTATCGGCATTGCAGGTATGATCACCCTGATGGTGTTGTGGGTAGTAGTACAGAGAATTTGGGGGAAGATGTTTTCGGACCGGTTTCCCGATGAAGACGTATTGGCTGGC
Organism: Flammeovirgaceae bacterium; assembly: GCA_003229495.1. Classification (GTDB taxonomy): domain Bacteria; phylum Bacteroidota; class Bacteroidia; order Cytophagales; family Cyclobacteriaceae; genus SZUA-3. The sequence continues at coordinate 3,962 of QIEB01000240.1, read as the reverse complement.
AGAAGCGGTTGTGGAAATTGTGGATGCACCACTACTTGTAAAAATAAAGAACTAAATAAAAGTTAACCCTTTAAGTTATGGCACATTTAGCAGACTATGACCTAGAAAAGCAATATCAGGCTACCGTAAAAAGTACCGAACGATTAACGCCAACCGATACCGAGGAGGTTCGGGAAATATTGCTGAAGGTACAACAACCGGACTTTGAATGCCAGGTAGATCAAAGTTTTGGGGTACTGGTAAAAATCTCCGGTGAATTCGGCAATACCACACATCACCGTTTGTATAGCGTAGCAGATCTTCCCGCAAAAAATAATGGGCAATCCCTGATCACCATGTTGGTCAAACGGTGTTCCTATGTGGATGAATTCAGCGGTGAACTTTACCAGGGTATAGGTTCCAATTACCTATGTGATCGAAAGGTGGGGGACCGCATCACCATCACCGGACCTTTTGACCTGCCCTTTACGGTACCTGAGGACAAGAATGCCAATCTCATCCTCATTGGCATGGGAACCGGTATTGCCCCGTTCCGGGCATTTGTAAAACACATCTATAACGATGTCAAAGATTGGAAAGGTAAGATCCGGTTGTTTTATGGCGCCCGTAGCGGGTTAGAATTGCTGTACCTGAATGACAAAGACGGTGATTTGACCAATTACTATGATGAAGCGACTTTTAAAGCCTTCCATGCCTTGAGTCCGCGCCCCCATTGGGAGGCTCCTATTGAACTGGATAAGGCTATTGAAGAACGGGCTGCAGAGATTATCGAAATGTTATCCCAGTCTGCCACTTATATATATGTGGCAGGGTATGAAAAGATCAGGGACATGTTGGACAAAGCGTTTTCCAATATCTTAGGCTCCCGGGAAAAATGGGAGACGCGCAAAGCAGAGTTAGTGGCGGGCAACAAATGGGCTGAAATTATCTACTGATGTCGATAGTGGTGGCACTGGCAGCGCTGGGAGGGCTGACCTTCCTATTGGCCTTGATGCTGACTCTGGCCCATAAAAAACTATTCGTTTATGAAGACCCCCGTATGGATGTGGTGGAAGAAATACTGCCGCATGCAAACTGCGGTGCTTGTGGTTATCCCGGCTGTAGACCCTTTGCGGAGGCGCTGGTTTTAGGAAGTGCTTTACCCAGCAAGTGTACGGTGAGTTCAGAGGAGGGTCTTACAGCAATTGCCAAATATCTCAATGTAGACCTGGGTTCGCAAGAAAAACGTGTGGCCCGTCTGGCATGTGCCGGTGGTACCAATGTGGCTTTAAACCGTGCTCAATACCAGGGTATCTCTACTTGTCAGGCTGCTTCCTTGGTTTCAGGAGGTGGTAAAGGATGCTTTTGGGGCTGCCTGGGTCATGGTGATTGCGAGGAGGTATGCGATTTTGATGCCATCACCATGGATCCATACTCCATTCCCCAGGTGGATGAAGACAAGTGCACCGCTTGTGGTGACTGTGTGGAAATATGTCCCAAAGATTTGTTTTCAATACAACCCTTAAGCCACCAACTGTGGGTAGCTTGCAAAAACCTGGAAGATGGGAATGAAATTCTGGAGGAGTGTCAGGTAGGCTGCACCGCCTGCGGTAAATGTGCCATGGACGCCCCTGGTAATCTCATCTACATGCAAAATAATTTGCCTGTAATCAACTATTCGGGGCGCCATCAGATTCAGGATCCTATTCAACGATGTCCTACCGGAGCTATCGTATGGCTCGATCGACAGTTAGGTGTGGTGAAAGGAAAAGAGAGTAAGAAAATTGTGCGTAAAGGACCAAGACAAATGGGTAGTACCTGATTTAGTGCACTCAATCAATCTCTTGTTCATACGCGCTTTGATCTCCATCAGTCTAAGTTTTTGGTGGAGCTGCTGGGTACCTGACAAACATTAGCTTAAGTTACAGTTTGTAAGTAACCGTGTTTAGAAAGAAGGTTCCTGAATCGAGGCATCTGCCTGACCTCTTCCCACATAGGATGAACATTCAGAAACAGGCCTCCCATATTAGCTTCAATGGCTGCTTCCATATGATCATATACCTGGTCCCATTCTTCCAACCCGGCGTAGATCATGGCAAAATCCATATCCAAAATAATGTTTTCATCATTTTGTTTTCGCTCCACCAGCAGTTTTAGACATTCCCGGGCTTCATCGGTTTGACCCAATTTTCCCAATGTATATCCCAATCCGTTTAAGCCTTTAAGTTTAGAGCCGGTCATTGATTGAAATTTTCTAAAAGCAACAAGTGCCTCTTCATACTTTTTTTCCTTGGCATATACCCATCCTATACCCTCCCACACTGCCCGAAAATTCGGATCAAGTTCCAGGGCTTGATGGTATCGTTTGATTGCTTCTTTGTTGTCCCCTGAAAAAAAGCAAATTTCTGCATAACTACCCAGGATGATCAATGAGAGGGGATCGAGTTGATGGGCTTTTTCGATTTCTTTCAAGGCTTTGTTAAAATTGCCGGTATTACTTAAATACATGGCATAATAGTGATGGCCCTCTGAACTACCAGGATTTATCTTCAATGCCTTGATGAAATAACCTTTGGCTTCTTCATAATTCTTTTCATACATAAATTTTATCATCCCCATGGCCAGATTAGCTCCGTCGTGCTGATCATCCAGGGTTAAAGCCTGGTGTGCTGCCTCGGCAGCTTTCTGGAAAGCATTTCCCTTCATATTTCCGGTAATGCCCAGGAAAATATAAGCAGAAGCCAATCCGGCATGGGGAAGGCTTAAATCAGGCTCCAGTGCTATTGCTTGCTCAAAAAAAGCAATAGACTTTTTTACTCCTTCAGGGGACCACTTTTTCCAATAAAAGTTCCCCTTTAGATAAAGGTTATAGGCTTCCAGGTTTTGGGCCGTTGATTTCGGTAATACTGCTCTTTTTGATTTTTCAACCAAACGCTCACTCAACATCTCAGCGATGTTTTGCGCGATTTCATCCTGAATGGCAAAAATATCTTTCAGTTCCCTGTCGTAATTTTCAGACCATATATGAAATCCATCTTTGGCAGAGATTAACTGAGCAGTAATTCTCACCAGATTTCCAGATTTTCTCACACTTCCTTCAAGTATGTGGTCAACATTTAGTTGGTTGGCCACCTCTCTTATATCCAGGTTTTTACCCTTAAATGCAAAAGAGGAAGTACGGGCGGTAACTCTAATCCCGCTAACTCTTGCCAGGGCATTTAAGATCTCCTCAGTAATCCCATCCGAGAAATACTCATTTTCAGTATCGGTACTCATATTAACAAAGGGTAAAACTGCCACACTCTTGATTAGTTTCTTTCCCTTTCCAATCATAGTTGCCGCTTCCGGAATAGCCAGTGGATTATTGGTAAGAGCAAATATTTCCACTGGGGCACCAACATTTTTGAGAGAAAATTCGCCCAAAGATTTAACTTCCAAGTTTTTCTGGTTCTTGATATCATCCATTATTTTACCTGAAAATAGTACTGAACCAACCGTGGAAAGGGATTCAATGCGGGAAGCAATATTAACTCCGTCTCCGTAAATCCCTTCTTCATCGTGCACGATGTCCCCGGAATGTAGACCAATCCTAAGCGGGACCTTAGGTTCTTGTAACAATTGCTCTTGTATTTGGAGGGCACATTTGACCGCTAAGATTGAACTGTGAAATATGCAAAGGGTCCCGTCACCATAGTACTGAAGAATCTCTCCTTCATGCTCTCGGACTTCTTTTTTTAGGACGGTCCGGTGCCGGTCCCTTAGAGATTTGGCTAGACCTTCGTCTTTCTGCATGAGACGGGTGTAACCCACCATATCGGTAAACATAATGGCTGCAAGTCTTCGTTGAGGAGGCATAATTCGTTAAATATAAGGGCCGCCGGGAAGTTAAACAAGTTTCTCAAACAGCATCAATTATTCATAAAATGATTGGAGAAAGGAAGACAAATCCTACCGAATAACAGCAAAGGATATCTTGCCGAACC